>JAFEDP010000759.1 GCA_018241545.1 Pseudomonadota bacterium | reverse complement strand
CACTCGTAGCCGGTGTAGACGATCGCGTGCGACTCCCCGCCGAGCGCGCCGCCGCCGACCTCGCGCAGCGCGTAGCGCGCGCGGTAGTCGCCGCCGGCGTCGCGGCTGATCTCGGCGGTGCCGTAGAAGTCGCGCCCGCCGGGCACGTGGCCGACGACGACCCAGCGGCCGGCGAGGTCGGCCCTGGCGCGTGCCTGCCACTCGCTCCAGGCGGCGGTCGAGAACGGGTAGCGGGCGGCCAGCTCCGCCGGCAGCTTCTCGCTCGCGATCTGCCACCACGGCCGGTCGCGCCCGGAGGCCTGGTACTCGAGCGACGGGTACTGGCCGAGGTGGAAGTGCATGTGCTTGAGCCACTCGGCCTGGTCGCGGCGCTGCAGCGCGACGCGCGCCAGCGAGTGGCAGCGGCCGCACATCACGCCGAGCTCGGGACCGAGGTCGAGGTCCTGCGCATTGGGCCGCCGCTCGAGCGCGAAGCGCGCCGGGGCCGCCTCCGACGGCGCGAGGCCCTGGGTGTCGGCGAGCTGGCGCACGATCGCGTCGTGGGCCTCCTCCGGCAGCACCAGGTGGTGGACCTGGCGCATGCGGAACAGCGTCATCACCCAGCCCTCGGGCGTCTTGCGGATGTCGCTGATGCGCTCGAACGTCCCCGGCGCGCGCTCCTTGTGGCAGCCGCCGCAGTAGGTGCGGATCAGCGCCGTGGCCGGCGCGTCCGGCGCGGCGACGGCCGCGAGCGGCGCGAGCAGGAGCAGGGCGGTCAGGGTCCTGGTGACTCGGGTCAGCACGGCTTCAGACTCCTCCGGAAGATGTCAGCACGCCCGCCGCCTCGAGCCAGCGCCGGGCCGAGGCGACGGCGGCGGGTGCACAGTCGAGGCGCTGCGCGACGTCGGCGAGCGTGCCGCGCCCGCCGCCGGCGCGCAGCAGTTCGTAGAGATCGACGACCGGCACGCCGGCGACCCGCCACGCGCCGCGCGGCGCCGCAGGCGTCACCAGCACCGGCCGCTCGCGGATCCGCCCCGACTCGAGCACGGCGCGGCGCTCGATGCGCACCGGTCCCGCGATCGCGGGGGCGGCGCACGCGGCATAGGCGTCCGCGGTGCCCGACCAGAACTCGCCGAGCCGGGCGTTCTCGGCGTAGTAGCCGGCGGCGCGCGCCACGGCGCGCTCGAAGGTCTCGCGGTGGCGCTCGTCGACGAAGCGGGCGGCGAGCGCGGCATCGCCAC
>JAFEDP010000758.1 GCA_018241545.1 Pseudomonadota bacterium | reverse complement strand
AGATCGACAAGATCTCGAGGAAGAGCGACAACCCCTCGATCACCCGCGACGTGTCGGGCGAGGGCGTGCAGCAGGCGCTCCTGAAGCTGATCGAGGGCACCATCGCCTCGGTGCCGCCGCAGGGCGGCCGCAAGCACCCGCAGCAGGAGTTCCTGCAGGTCGACACCTCGAACATCCTCTTCATCTGCGGCGGCGCGTTCGCGGGCCTCGAGAAGATCATCCAGATGCGCACCTCGAAGTCGGGCATCGGCTTCACGAGCGAGGTGCGAAGCCCGAGCGAGCGCAAGCACGGCGCCGACGTCTACCGCGAGGTCGAGCCCGAGGACCTGATCAAGTACGGGCTGATCCCCGAGTTCGTCGGCCGCCTGCCGGTCGTGGCGACGCTCGAGGAGCTCGACGAGGACGCGCTGATCTCGATCCTGATGGAGCCCAGGAACGCGCTCACCAAGCAGTACCGCAAGCTCTTCGACATGGAGGGCGTCGAGCTCGAGTTCCTCGAGCCCGCGCTCAGGGCCGTCGCCAAGAAGGCGATGCAGCGCAAGACCGGCGCGCGGGGACTGCGCACGATCCTCGAGAACGTGCTGCTCGACACGATGTACGACCTGCCGGGGCTCAAGAACGTCGGCAAGGTGGTCATCGACGAGGCCGTCATCGGCGGCGATTCGCGCCCCTACATCGTCTACCGTGCCGAGGACGCGCAGAAGCTCGCCCCGGTCGAGGAGCGCCGCACCGGCTCGACCTGAGCCGCGCCAGTCGCGTGCCCCGGGGCCCGGCGCCGGCGACGGCGGCCGGGCTCCGTGCTTTTCAGGGCCCCGAATCCGGGTTTGCCTGAGCCCAGCCGCCCTCGCCTGCAGGCCTTGTCGGGGCGGCGCCGCGCCCCCATTACGCTATGCTTGTGGTGCCCCGCACCATGCGCCCGCGCGCCCCCGCGCAGGCGCCGCCCACCGCCAGAGGATCCCCCCGTGAGCACCGAAAGCCGCGAGACCCCCCCGACCGAAGCCGCCCCGCCCGTGCCGGTGCTGCCGCTGCGCGACGTGGTGGTCTATCCGCACATGGTGATCCCGCTGTTCGTCGGCCGCGAGAAGAGCATCCTCGCGCTCGACCAGGCGATGCGCGGCGACAAGCAGATCCTGCTGGTCGCGCAGAAGGCCGCCGACGTCGACGACCCCAAGGCCGACGACCTGTACCGCGTCGGCACGGTGGCGACGATCCTGCAGCTGC
>JAFEDP010000757.1 GCA_018241545.1 Pseudomonadota bacterium | reverse complement strand
CGGATCACGGCCATGGCGGCACCCGGTGTGAACGCGCGCCCGCGGCGGCGCGCCGCGTACTGTATCAGGCGGCCGGCTTGATGATCAGGAGGTCGCAGTCGAGCCGGTCGACGACGCGCGAGGCGGTGCTGCCGATGAAGCGGTCGTGCAGCCGGCTGCGGGCGATCGCGCCGATCGCGAGCAGGTCGAGCTCGGCGTCGGCGGCGAAGTCGGGCAGCGCGTAGCCGACGATGCCGTCGATGAGGCGCGTGTCGCTGGCCGGCACGCCGTGGCGCGCCGCGAGCCCCTCGAGCTGCGTGCGATGCAGCGTGCGCAGCATCTCGACCGCCGCGAGGTCCGCGGCGACCGGCGCGGCGCCGAGGCCCGGCTCGATGCTGATCAGGTTCAGCGACGAGAACACGTGCACGACCAGCGGCTTGGCACCCAGCAGCCCGGCGAGCGCGGTGGCGCCGTCGATGATCGCGTGGTCGACCGTCGCGCCGACGTCGCCCGGGTGGTTCGGGTCGACGGCTGCGGCGATCCGCGGCGGCTCGCGCCAGGCCCGCTGGTGGGTCAGCAGCAGCGGTACCGGGCAGTCGCGCACCAGCTGCCAGTCCGACGGCGAGAACAGCGCGCGCTTGAGCGGCGCGTGGTAGTGCGCGTCCTTGACGACGAGCTCGGGGCGCGTCGCCGCCACGCGCCGCAGGATCCCTTCCTGCAGCGGGTTCGCGAACTCCACGACCGTGCGCACGGCGAGGCCGTCGGCGGCGAGCCCGGCCGCGAGGCGATCGAGGTGCACCTGGTGGCGCGCCGCGACCGGCGCCACGGCGACGCTCAGCGACGGGGCGTCGAGGAAGCGCGCGGCGTCGAGCTCCGGCGAGAAGTCGCAGAGGTAGAGCTCGATGCGCGCGCCCGCAGCCTTCGCGAGGCGCGCCGCCTTGCGCACCGCCGCCGAGTTCTCGACCGTCGGGTCGACGACGACGAGCACCTGCCGGATGGGTTCCATGCCGAGGCCCTCCCGTGAGCGCGCAGTGGCGCCCGGCACAGGATGGCCGGCGGCCGCCGGCGGCGCATCGGGACAACTGCGGACCCGGCGCGCCGGGTCAGGGCGGTCAGGCGAGGCGGCGCGGGCTGTCGGCCAGCAGCAGCTCGACCTTGTCCCGGTGCGTGCGCGACAGCTTCAGCTCCTGGCCGCTCTCGAGCGTCAGGAAGTACTCGCCGTTGGCGTGCGGCCGCAGCTTGCGCA
>JAFEDP010000756.1 GCA_018241545.1 Pseudomonadota bacterium | reverse complement strand
GGCGGATTTCCCGATTGGCATGGCCGCCGAACCCGGGTAGCCTCCCGCCGGCTCGATGCGCCCGCCAGGGCGCGCCGCGCGGTGGCGCCGATGGATCGCGTCTCACGACCCACGATCGATCCCGGCGGGCCTCCCGGCCCGCCCTGAGGCCCCGTTGCCGCATGCCCGCCGCCCCGCTCCCGCCCGATGAATCCGCGCGCCTGCGCGACCTGCACCACTACGCGGTGCTCGATTCGCTGCCGGAGCCGTCCTTCGACGGCATGACCCGCCTCGCGAGCGAGATCGCGGGCGTGCCGATCGGGCTCATCAGCCTCACCGACGCCGAGCGCCAGTGGTTCAAGTCGCGGGTTGGCCTCGACGTCGAGCAGATCCCGCGCGACTGGGCGCCGTGCGCGCACGTGGTCGCCTGCGGGCGGAGCATCGTGTGCCCGGACATGAGCGCCGACCCGCGCTTCGCGGACAACCCGCTCGTGACCGGCGCGCCGAACCTGCGCTTCTACGCCGGGATCGCCCTCGTGACGCCGCGCGGCTCGGTGCTCGGGACGCTGGCCGTCCTGGACACGCGCCCCCGCTCGCTGACCGAGGCGCAGATCGACGCCCTGACGACCCTGGCGCGCCAGATCGTCGGCGAGCTCGAGCTGCGCACCGCGTACCGCGAGCTCGGTGCGCTGCGCGAGCGCGAGCGCGAGCTCGAGACCCGGCTGCTCGTCGAGCGCACCCAGGAAGCCGAGCGCCTCGCGGCCGAGCTGCACGACGGCGTCGGCCAGGAGCTCGTCGGCATCTCGATCCTGATGGCCGCGGCGCTGAACCGCGCCCGGCGCGAGGCGCCATCGATCGCCGGGCCGCTCGAGGACATCAACGAGCTGCTGACGCGCGCCATCGAGGTCGCGCGTCGCGCCGCGCAGGAGCACGGCGGGTTCGCCGTCCGCGCCGACGGGCTCGCCGCCGCCCTCGAGCAGCACCTGCGCCGTACCGACGCGCCGGACGGCCCGCGCGTCGATGCCTGCGTCGAGCCGATCCCGGCCGGGTGCCTGGACGGGGCGGCGGCCTACCACCTGCTGCGCATCGCCCAGGAGGCGCTGCTGAACGCGCGCCGCCACAGCGGTGCACTCCGCGTCCGCCTCGAGTGCCGCCACG
This sequence comes from Pseudomonadota bacterium, assembly GCA_018241545.1. GTDB lineage: Bacteria > Pseudomonadota > Gammaproteobacteria > Steroidobacterales > Steroidobacteraceae > CAIKZZ01. Next base: position 94 of record JAFEDP010000756.1, on the reverse strand, counting down.
AGGCCGGGCGCGTCCGCCTGCGGGTCAGCGACGACGGGCGCGGACTGCCTCCCGACCTCGAGCGGCGCGGCGGGATCGGACGGCACGTGATGGC
>JAFEDP010000755.1 GCA_018241545.1 Pseudomonadota bacterium | reverse complement strand
TGCCCGGCGGAGGCCGGTCATGAGCCGCGGGCTGCGTGCCATCGCGCTCGCGCTCTCGCTGCTGCTCGCGCTCGGCGCCGGGCGCGCGCTCGCCATCGACACCGAGGTCGCGTTCCAGGACCCGGCGCGGCAGGAGCGCTACGAGCGCTGGATCCACGAGCTGCGCTGCGTGCAGTGCCAGAACGCCCCGATCGCCGACTCGCCGGTCGGCCTCGCCTCGGACCTGCGCCGCCAGGTCCGCGACATGATCGGCGCCGGCCAGAGCGACGAGGAGATCAAGCGCTTCATGACCGAGCGCTACGGCGACTTCGTGCTCTACGACCCGCCGCTGACGGCGCGCACCTACGTGCTGTGGGCCGCGCCCTTCGTGCTGATGCTGCTCGCGCTCGGCGCGGCCGTGCGCGTGATCGTGCGCCGCTCGCGGGCTCCCATTGACCAGGACCCGGAGGACCCGGCGTGACTGTCTTCATTCTCGCCGGCGCCCTGATGGTGTCGATTGCCCTCGCGATCGTCGCCTGGCCGCTGTGGAAGAACCGCGCGGCCGAGGGCCGCGCGACCCTCGTCTCGCTCGCGGTGCTGGCGCTCGCGCTGCCCGCGGGCGTGGCCCTGATCTACCCGACGGTCAGCAACTGGGACTGGAGCCCCGGGGCTGCGCAGGGCCCGCCGGGCCAGCACGCGCTCGACGCGAGCGTCGTCAAGCTCGAGGAACGGCTGCGCCAGAACCCGGGTGACGTCGACGGCTGGCTGCTGCTCGGCCGCTCCTACGTCGTGACGCAGAAGTTCGACCGCGCCTCGGGCGCGTTCGCCAAGGCCTACGAGCTCTCCGGCGGCAAGAACGTCGAGGCCGTGATCGGCTACGGCGAGACGCTCGCGGTCCTCGACCAGTCGACGCTCAAGGGCAAGGCGGGGCAGCTCTTCGAGGAGGCGCTCAAGCTCGACCCGGCCAACCCGAAGGCGCTCTTCTACGGCGGCGCCGCGGCTGCGGCCACCGGCCAGCTGCCGGTCGCGCGCGAGCGCTGGGCCGCGCTGATCCACCAGGAGCTGCCGCCGGAGATCCGCACGCTGCTCGCGCAGCGCATCGCCGACGTCGACCGCCAGCTCGGCCGCAAGCCGGATCCGGAGATCGAGCAGCTCGCCTCGGCGGCGTCACCGCCGAGGGGCGGGCCCGCCGGTGCCGAGGCGGCGGCGCAGCCGGCCGCGGCCCCGGCCGCCGCCGGACCCGGGCGCGTCAC
>JAFEDP010000754.1 GCA_018241545.1 Pseudomonadota bacterium | reverse complement strand
CGCGCGGCGAGTGCGGCCGGCGCCTCGCCGGCACGGGCGGACTCGTCCACGCCGGGTGCCTCGACCGCGAATGGCAGGCGCAGCCGCCCGAGCAGTTCCTGGCGGTAGCGCGAGGTCGAGGCGAGGACGAGGCGGGGGGCTGGGGCACTCATGTCGACCGGGGCTCCGTTCGGGCGGCGCAGCAAGTCTTGCAAATCAACGCGTTGCGGCGGAAAGTACTTTGACAGCCGCGGGCGGCGTCACTATGATACGCGGCCCTATGGCGAGGCCCCTTGAAGACCCGCTGGACGTGGGGCAGCTCGCTGCCCAGCACACCCGGCTCGAGCGCGATTTCCCGATCGACGGGTTCGTGCGCCTGCGCGAGAGCCTGGCGCGCGGCGACGGGCGCGCCTCGGTGCGCTTTCGCTTCCACGTCGCCGGCGCGTATCCGGCGCTCGAGGGGGCGGTGCAGGCACGCGCCTGGCTCACGTGCCAGCGTTGCCTGAAGGAGTTCGAGGCGGCGCTCGAGTCGCCGGTGCGCGTGGCCTTCGTGGGCCGCGACGCCGAGGCGAGTCGGGTGCCCGATGAGTACGACGCCGTGACGGCGCCGGGCGGTCGGATCCAGCTCAGCGAGTTCGTCGAGGACGAGCTGCTGCTGGCGCTGCCGCTGGTGCCGATGCACGACACGCCCGCGCAGTGCGCGCTCACGCTCGCGGCCGAGGCCGAGAGTGAGGCGCCGGCGGCGGCGGCCCGCAGCGCGACGCGGCCGTTCGCCGAGCTGCGCGAGCTGATGAAGCGCGGATAGACACTGGATTTCAGGAGTAGGCACCATGCCCGTTCAGAAGAGCCGAAAGACGCCGTCGAAGCGCGGCATGCACCGAGCGCACGACCACCTGACGGCCCCTGCGCTGTCGGTGGACCCGACGTCCGGCGAGACCCACATGCGCCACCGCGTGAGCCGTGACGGCTACTACCGCGGCAAGAAGGTCATCGAGACCCCGGTCGAAACGCCGGAGGAGTAGCGGCCGAGCGGACGCCGACGGCGCCTGGCCCCGCGTGTCCTCCCGCATCCGCGTCGCCGTCGACGTGATGAGCGGCGACGCCGGGCTCGCCGTTTGCGTGCCCGGCGCGGTCGCGGCGCTCGCCGACGCCGGCGACCTCGAGCTGGTGCTGGTCGGCGACCCGGCCGCGATCGCCGCCGAGCTCGCCCGCGTGCCGAGCGGGGCGCGCGACGCGGTGACGATCCAGCCGGCCTCGCAGGTC
>JAFEDP010000753.1 GCA_018241545.1 Pseudomonadota bacterium | reverse complement strand
AGGCCGGCCCCGACCAGCGTGGCGCAGAAGATCAGCACCTCGCCGACGCCGGGGACGTGCGGGATCAGCAGGTAGTTGGCGAAGATCGCGTTGCCCGAGGCGTAGGCGAACACGCCGAGCGCGCCCGCCACCATCACCGCCGGCATGATGGCGAGGCCGTCGAGCCCGTCGGTGAGGTTGACCGCGTTGCTGCTGCCGACGATCACGAAGTAGGTCAGCACCACGAACATCGCCGGCCCCAGCGGCACCGCCACTTCCTTGAAGAACGGCACGTGCAGCGCCGTCGCCGCCGGGCTCGTGGCCGTATAGAAGAGTGCGATCGCGGCGCCGAGGCCGGCGACCGACTGCAGCAGGTACTTCCAGCGCGCCGCCAGTCCCTTGGAGTTGCCGACCACGAGCTTGAGGTAGTCGTCGTAGAAGCCGATCAGGCCGTAGGCGGCGGTGACGCCGGCGACGATCCAGACGTAGTGGTTGCCGAGGTCGGCCCACAGCAGCGTCGAGGCCAGCATCGCCACCAGGATCAGCGCCCCACCCATGGTCGGCGTGCCCTGCTTGGACAGGTGCGACTGCGGGCCGAGCGCACGCACGTTCTGGCCGATCTGGCGCTCGGTCAGCGCGCGGATCATCCGCGGCCCGACCAGCAGCGCGATCAGCAGCGCCGTGAGCGCCGCGAGGATGCCGCGCAGCGTCAGGTACGTGAACACGCGGAAGACCGAGTAGTGCGGCAGCAGCAGTTCGGCGATTCGGTACAGCATGGCGGTGCTAGTGCCCCCCGTCCGGCGGCGCGGTCCCGTCCGGCGCGCGCAGCGCCTCGACGACGCGCTCGAGCCGGTTGAGCCGCGAGCCCTTGATCAGCAGCGTCACGCCGGGCGCGAGCTGCGGGCGGACGCGCTCGACGAGCGCCGCCGCGTCCGCGAACCACTCCGCGCCCGCGCCGAACTCCTCGACCGAGGCGCCGGTCAGCCCGCCGAGCGCGAACAGCCGCGACACCCCGGCGGCGCGCGCCTCGCGCGCCGCGGCCCGGTGCGCCTCGACGGCCGCGGCGCCGAGCTCGGCCATGTCGCCGAGCACCAGCCAGCGCTCGCCAGGCAGCGCGCCGAGCACCGCGAGCCCGGCGCTCAGGCTGCTCGGGTTGGCGTTGTAGGAGTCGTCGATCAGCACGGCGCCGCCGGCCGCCGGCTTGGGCTCGAGGCGGCCGCGCACCGGCCGGGCGCGGCCGAGCCCGGCGGCGATGGTCGGAAGGTCGG
>JAFEDP010000752.1 GCA_018241545.1 Pseudomonadota bacterium | reverse complement strand
CGACAATGTCTACGCCTCCCCGGTCCTGCTCGGCGACGCCTGGAAGCAGAAGTACGACAGCATGATCGTCGTCTCGCCCGACGTCGGCGGCGTGGTGCGGGCGCGGGCGCTCGCCAAGCGGCTCGACGACGCCGACCTCGCGATCATCGACAAGCGCCGGCCCCGGCCGAACGAGTCGAAGGTCATGAACATCATCGGCGACGTCGAGGGCAAGAGCTGCGTGCTGGTCGACGACATGGTCGACACCGCCGGCACGCTGTGCCAGGCCGCCCAGGCGCTCAAGGATGAGGGCGCCGTCCGCGTGGTCGCGTACATCACCCACCCGGTGCTGTCCGGCGCCGCGGTCGAGCGGATCGCGGGTTCGGTGCTCGACGAGCTGGTGGTCACCGACACGATCCCGCTGAGCGTGGCGGCCAAGGCGTGCGCCAAGATCCGGCAGCTGTCGGTCGCGGGCCTGCTGGCCGAGACGATGCGACGCATCCGCGACGAGGAGTCGGTCAGCTCGCTGTACATCGATTGAGTTCGAGCCCGCGGCACGGTGCCGCGGGAGAACGGAACCGGCACGGGCCTGGTCGCGGGCCGGGCCGGGTCCTACTGCAAGGAGAAGACGATGAAGACCTCTTTTGAACTGACCGCGGAGTTCCGCGATGACCAGGGGAAGGGTGCGAGCCGCCGCCTGCGTCACGCGGGGCGCGTACCCGCGATCCTGTACGGCGGTGCGCGCGAGCCGCGCGCGCTGTCGCTCGACCACACCAAGCTCCAGCTCGCGCTCGAGAACGAGAAGTTCTACTCCTCGATCATGCAGCTCAAGGTCGGCGAGCAGACGCAGGCGGCGATCCTGCGCGACGTGCAGCGCCACCCGTGGAAGAACCAGATCGTCCACGTCGACCTGCAGCGCGTCTACGAGAACGAGAAGATCCGGCTCACGGTGCCCCTGCACTTCACCGGTGAGGCCGGCGCACCGGGCGTCAAGACCGAGGGCGGCATGATGTCGCACCTCAAGAACGAGCTCATGGTCGAGTGCCTGCCGAAGGACCTGCCGGAGTTCCTCGAGGTCGACTGCTCGGGCCTGCACCTCAACCAGTCGCTGCGCGTCTCCGACATCAAGCTGCCGGCCGGCGTCGTGTCGGTCGAGCTGCAGGGCGGCAAGGACCCGTCGGTCGCGGCGGTGCACGCGATGCGCGCCGAGGAGGTCGAGACTCCGGTCGCGGCGGCCGAGGGCGCTGCGGCGGCCCCGGCGGCGGCGG
>JAFEDP010000751.1 GCA_018241545.1 Pseudomonadota bacterium | reverse complement strand
TTGCCAGTCGGCTGACTCTGCGCGACCGGCGCACAGTCAAGGTCACCACTGCTGCGGAGCTGGCGGCGACGACCGACTACGTGCACGCCGCCGACGTCGGTAAGGCGGACCCTTCATACGCGCACTTCGCGCGCTAGCGTCGGCCGGTCCGCCCCCGGTCGTGACTGAGTCTGACTGAACGGAGCCGCTCGTGAGCAGGACGCTGATCCGCAACGGTTGCATCGTGAGCGTCGACCCGGGCGTCGGCAACTTCCCGGTCGGCGACGTGCTGATCGTCGACGATCGCATCAGGGAGGTCCGCCCGGGCATAAGTGCCGCCGTCGATGAGGTGATCGATGCGACGGGTAAGATCGTCATGCCCGGGCTGGTGAATGCTCATCTGCATACGTGGCAGACAGGATTGCGCTCGATCGGCAGTGGCTGGACCGGACCCGACTATCATCGACTGGTGCACGGGAACATCGGTACCCGCTTCGCGCCGGACGACAATTACATCGGCACGCTGCTTGGCGCCCTCGAGCAACTCAACGGCGGGGTCACGACCCTGTTCGACTGGTGCCACGACATCACCTCGATCGACCACGCGCATCGCTCGGTGGATGCCCTTGAAGAGACCGGCATCCGCGCCGTCTTCGGCCATGGGTCGGCAAAGCCGACGGCGGCACCAGGAGACGTGCCGTTCACGCACAAGCCTCACCCGCGGGAGCGACTTGAAGCGCTGCGGCGGGGCCGCTTCGCGTCGGACGACCGGCTGGTAACGCTCGCCGCGGCGATCCTCGGGCCGCAGTTCTCGACGCCGGAGGTGACCGAGCACGACTTCCGCATGGCGCGCGATCTCGATTTGCTGTCGAGCTCCCACGCGTCGCGTCGCGTCGCTGATCGGGTGTCGCCCGAGGGATTTTACATCCCGGCGCGCCTCGGCCTGCTCGATCGCAAACACAACGTGGTTCACGGCAACTACCTGAGCGACGAGGAGCTCAAGCAGATAGTGGATTGCGGCAGCTCGGTGACGGTGACCGCGAACATCGAGCTCCACGTCCATCCCGCGGATCCGGTGATCGGGCGGCTGCGTGCCTTGGGTGCGGTGCCGTCGCTAGGCGTCGACAGCGTCCCGTTGGCCAATAGCGACCTGTTCAACGAGCTGCGGCTCGCGATGCTCTACCAGCGCAGCCTGGAGCAACGGAACCACTACCGAAGTGGCGGCGGACCACTTGCCGAACTCCCGGTTGCGCCGAAGACTGCGCTGGAGTGG
>JAFEDP010000750.1 GCA_018241545.1 Pseudomonadota bacterium | reverse complement strand
ACGACCCGCGCCACGAGCGCGCCGGCTACGTGCGCGCGGTCCAGGTCAGACGGATCGCGCTCACGCCGGAGTCGGCGCCGGAGCTGCTGGCGGTCGTGCGTTACCTGCGCGATGCGCCCGGCGCGGAGGCGCTCGGCATCGGCTACGCCGCCGCCTACCTCAAGGTCGTTCCGGCAGACGCGCTGACGCCGGAGCCGCTCGATGCGATCGGCACGATGGCCGAGCGCCTGGTGCGACGCGTCTCGCTCGAGCGCCCGAAGGCGAAGGACCCGGCGCTCGCGGCCCACGTCGACGGGCTCGCGCAGTACGGACTCAAGGTCACGCGCGTCGAGCGCAATGGCCACCGCGAGGTCTGCTACGAGGGCGAGATGTTCCGCCGCGTGCTGGACATGCCCGGCGCGACGCCGGACCAGCAGGCCCGCGCCGCGCTCGGACTGACGCGCCACGAGTGCGTCGCGGCCGGCCTCGGGCCCTCGGACCGCTACCAGCTCGACCTGTGGCGCGCGTCGGTGCTCGACCGGGTGCCGGCCGGCGGCGTCAGCGCCGATCTCCTCGCGCGCGTGCACGCGCGCCGCGCGGGCGTGTGGTCGGCGGTTGCCTTCGGCCGGTCGCGTCGCGGCGAACCGCCGCAGGCCGCGGCGCGCCGCGCCATGGAGGAACTGTCGGCCGTCGGTACGGCCGACCTCGGTGACGCGGGCGTGGCCGAGTACGCCGACGCGGCGGTCCGCGTCGGCGTCGTCCGCTGGGCCGCTGAGTTCGAGGCCCGCACGCCCGGCAAGCTCGAGGTCGCGACCGCGCCCGGCGCGCCCGGCGAGACCTGCGTCTCGCTCGAGGACACCCGCCATCCGATCGCCAACCCGCTGCTGCGTCGCTGCACCTACGGCACCGTGTGGACCGCCTCGGCGCGCAGCAACTCGGCCGGCACGGCCCTCACGCTCGCGGTGCAGACCGACGAGGCCTGGCGCGAGCTGTGGGTGTTCCGCAAGGTCGGCCAGGGCTGGGCACTCGACGTAATGTCGCCGCTGGCCGCGCCCCCCGAGGTCGGCTACGCGGAGTTCGCGGGCTGGACGCCGGGCGGCAAGCGCATGCTGCTCGCCCGCGAGGCGCGCAGCGACGGCCGCTTCCGCCGCCGGTTCGAGGTCGTGCGCATCGACACCCTGGTCGCCGAGAAGTCCGGGAGCACGCCCGAGGCCGTGCCGGAGTTCATGCGGTGGCAGGACTCCGCCTGGCGCTACCAGACGGTGGCGCTGCGGTGA
>JAFEDP010000074.1 GCA_018241545.1 Pseudomonadota bacterium | reverse complement strand
AGCGCTGCTCGCGGCCGGCTGCGCCACCCCGCCCAGCCGCCCCGCGGCACCGACGCCGGAGACCGCGGTCCCCGCACCGGTCGTACCACCGTCGCCCGAGGCGCGCCCAAGCGACGCGACGCTGCTCGCGCTCCCCGACGCCGTGCCCAAGGCCGAGCCGCGGGCACGGCTCGGCAACCCGCCGTTCTACGAGGTCTTCGGCCAGCGCTACACCGTGCTCGAGACCGCCCACGGCTACGTCGAGCGCGGCGTCGCCTCGTGGTACGGCCCGGACTTCCATGGCGTGCACACCTCGGTCGGCGAGCCCTACGACATGTACTCGATGACCGCGGCGCACAAGACGCTGCCGCTGCCGGCCTACGCGCGCGTGACCAACCTGCGCAACGGACGCAGCGTCGTGGTGCGGGTCAACGACCGGGGGCCGTTCAAGGCCAACCGCATCATCGACCTGTCCTACGCCGCGGCGCTCAAGCTCGACATGGTGCGCGACGGCACCACGCTCGTCGAAGTCCGCGCCGTGGAGCCGGACGGCGCGCCGCCGCCCGCGCCGCCACCCAGCGAGATCTATGCGCAGGCCGGCGCGTTCGCGGTCGCCGACAACGCCGAGCGCCTGCGCAGCCGCCTCGCGCGTGCCGGCGTCGCGCCCGTGTTCGTGCGCAGCGACGCCGTCGCCGGGCGGCAGCTGTTCCGGGTGCGCATCGGCCCGATCGACTCGGTCGCGGCTTACGACGCGCTCGTGGCCCGCCTGCAGGCCCTCGGTGTCACGGGCGTGACGCTCGCCCCGAACTAAGCGCAGCGGCCTGCCGCAGGCGCTACACTCTCGACCCTTCCGCCATCCGCCCGAGGCTCCGCCCGCCGATGCCCCGCCTGCCCGCCCGTGTCGCGACCCTGCTCAGCCTGCTGCTCCTCGCCGCCGCCGCCTCGGCGGCCACCGCGGTGCCGCCACCGCCTCCGCTTGCCGCCAAGGGCTGGGTGCTGCTCGATACGACCAGCGGCCGCGTGCTGATCGGCCAGAACGACACCGAACGCCTCGCGCCGGCGAGCCTGACCAAGCTGATGACCTCGTACGTCGTGTTCCATGCGCTGCGCGACGGCAAGCTCAAGCTCGACCAGGATGTGCCGGTGTCGGAGCACGCCTGGCGCGTCGGCGGGGCGACCTCCGACGGCTCGACCTCGTACCTGCCGGTGCACAGCCAGGTCAAGGTCGTCGATGCGATCCAGGGCATGATCGTCCAGTCCGGCAACGACGCGACGATCGTGCTCGCCGAGGCGGTCGCCGGCAGCGAGCAGACCTTCGCGGTGCTGATGAACCAGTACGCGCAGCAGCTCGGGCTCAAGGGCACCCACTGGACCAACAGCGCCGGGCTGCCCGACCCGCAGCACTACACCACCGCACGCGACATCGCGATCCTGGGCGCGGCGCTGGTGCGAGAGTTCCCCGAGTACTACAAGTGGTTCTCGCAGCGCGAGTTCACCTACAACCACATCCGCCAGTTCAATCGCAACGGCCTGCTCGAGCGCGACCCGAGCGTCGACGGCATCAAGACCGGCCACACCGAAGCGGCCGGGTTCTGCCTCGCGAGCTCGGCGCAGCGCGACGGCATGCGCCTCGTGTCGGTGGTCATGGGCACGGCGAGCCCGAAGGCCCGCGAGGACGCGAGCGAGAGCCTGCTCGGCTGGGGCTTCAGCTTCTTCGAGACCAAGCGCCTGTACACGGCACAGCAGCGCGTCGGGCAGGCGCACGTCTGGAAGACCGGCGACCCGGTGCCGCTCGTCGTGCACGGCGACCTGTACGCGACCGCACCGCGCGGCGACCTCGCCGGCGCGCAGGCGCAGCTGCTGCTGACCCCGCGCCTCGTTGCGCCGCTCGCCGCCGGCGCGCCGGTCGGGCGCCTGCGCGTCACGCTGGGCGGCGCGACGATTGCCGAGGCGCCGGTGTACCCGGCCGCGGCGGTCGAGCCGGGCAACGTCCTGCGCCGCCTGATCGACAGCGTACGGCTCTGGTTCAACTGATGGCGGCGCCGCTGCCGATCTGCTGGCTCAACGGCGAGTTCCTGCCACTCGCCGAGGCGCGCATCTCGCCGCTCGACCGAGGCTTCCTGTTCGCGGACGCGGTCTACGAGGTGGTGCCGGTGTACGCCGGCCGGCCGTTCCTGTTCGTCGAGCACATCGCGCGCCTCGAGCGCAGCCTGGGCGAGGTGCGCATGGCGGCGCCGATGGCGCGCGCCGCGTGGGCGGCGCTGCTGACCGAGCTCGTGGCGCGCAACGGCGGCGGCGACATGTACCTGTACCTGCACGTCAGCCGCGGCGCCGACGAGGGCCGCAACCACGCGCTCAATCCGGCGCTCGCGCCGACCGTCTTCCTGATGGCCGCGCCGCTGCCAGCCACCGACCCGGCGGTGCTCGAGAACGGCGTCGCGGCGGTCACGCTCGCCGACCAGCGCTGGGCACGCTGCGACATCAAGAGCACGGCGCTGCTCGCCAACGTGCTCGCCAAGAGCGCGGCCGCCGACGCCGGCGCGACCGAGGCGATCCTGCTGGCCGGCGGCCGGCTGCGCGAGGGCTCGTCGAGCTCGGTGATGGTGGTGCACGGCGGCGCGCTGTCGGCGCCGCCCTATGGACCCGAGATCCTGCCGGGCACGACCCGCGAGCTGGCGCTGCGGCTCTGCACGCGGGCCGGCATCCCGGTGCGCATCGAGCCGGTCAGCGAGGCCGCGCTGCGCGGCGCCGACGAGATCCTGCTCGGCTTTGCGACGCGCGGCATCCTCGCGGTCACGCGCCTCGACGGCACGCCGGTCGGCAGCGGCCGGCCGGGCCCGGTCGCACGCCGCCTGCAGGAACTGTTCGCCGCCTACCGCGCCGAGCTCGCCGGCACGCCGCTGCTGCCCGCCTGACGCGCGCCGCGATGCAGGACTCCCCGCTCGAGTTCCCCTGCGAGTACCCGCTGAAGGTCATGGGCCGCGCGACGCCGGAGTTCCGCTCGGCGGTGCTCGGAGCGCTGCCGCCGGAGGCGGGCGCGCCGCCGGTCGCGGAGCGCCTGAGCCGCGACGGCAACTTCGTGTCGCTGACGCTGACGGTGCGGGTCGCGAGCCGCGACGAGCTCGACGGGCTCTACCGCCGGCTGCACGCCACCGGGCTCGTGCTGTACTCGCTGTAGCGGCGGCTCAGCGCGCCGCGCCGCCCTCGTCCGCCCCGGCCCAAACCACCGCGCCCGGCAAGTGCAGCGTGCGCCACAGGTGCGGCACCAAGCGCCGTGCGGCGGCGGACGGATCCAGCGCGGCCCCGAGGCGCGCCAGGTCGACGACCTCGAGGCCGGCGAACCCGCAGGGATTGATGTGCGCGAACGGCCCGAGGTCCATGGCGACGTTGAGCGCGAGCCCGTGGTAGCTCGCGCCGCGGCGGATCCTGAGGCCGATGCTGGCGAGCTTGCGCCCGGCGACATACACGCCCGGCGCGTCGCGGCGCGCCACGGCCTCGATGCCGAGCTCGGCGGCGAGCGCGATCAGCGCGGACTCGAGCGCCGTGACGAGGTCGCGCACGCCCAGCCCCCGGCGCCTGAGGTCGATCAGCGGGTAGACCACCAGCTGGCCCGGGCCGTGGTAGGTCACCTGGCCGCCGCGGTCGATGCGCACGACCGGCACGTCGCCGGCCGACAGCACGTGCGACGGGTCGGCGTTCATGCCGAGCGTGTACACCGGCGGGTGTTCCAGGCACCACAGCTCGTCGGCGCCGTCGGCGCCGCGCGCGTCGGTGTAGCGCTGCATGGCGCGCCAGGTCGGCACGTACTCGACGCGCCCCAGCCAGCGGGCCAGGGCGCTCATGGCAGGCCGGCGTTGTTGCGCTCCAGCGCGCGTTCCGCCCGGTAGCTGGAGCGCACCAGCGGCCCGGCCACGCACTCGAGGAAGCCGAGCGCGAGCGCGCGCTCGCGCAGCGCCTGGAACTCGCCGGGCTCGACGTAGCGCGCGACCGGCAGGTGGTGCGGGGTCGGCCGCAGGTACTGGCCGAGCGTCAGCAGCTCGACGCCGGCGGCGCGCAGGTCGGCGAGGCACTCCTCGATCTCGGCCGGCTGCTCGCCGAGCCCGAGCATCAGGCTGGACTTGGTCAGCACCGCCGGCCGGTGGCGCTTGGCGGCCGCCAGCACCGCGAGCGTCTGCTCGTAGCCCGCGCGCGGGTCGCGCACCGGGTGGGTCAGGCGCCGCACGGTCTCGATGTTCTGCGCGAACACGTCCACGCCGCTGTCGACGACCGTCCGCACCGCGGCTTCGCTGCCCGCGAAGTCCGGCGTCAGCGCCTCGACCGCGGTCGCGGGGCGGCGGGCCTTGATGGCCGCGATGCAGGCGGCATAGTGCGCGGCACCGCCGTCGGCGAGGTCATCGCGGTTGACCGAGGTCAGCACCACGTAGCGCAGCCCCATCAGCTCGACGGTGCGCGCGACGTTGGCCGGCTCCTGCGCATCGAGCCAGCCATGCGGATTGCCGGTGTCGACGGCGCAGAAGCGGCAGGCGCGGGTGCAGACCGCGCCCATCAGCATGATCGTCGCCGTGCCGGCGTTCCAGCATTCGCCGATGTTGGGGCACTTCGCCTCCTCGCACACGGTCGCGAGCCGGTGCTCGCGCACGACGCCGCGCACGGCGTCGAAGCGCGCGCCGGACGGCATCGGCGCGCGCAGCCACGGGGGCTTGCGGCCGACCACCAGGGCTTCCCCGGCCGCGGCGGCCTTGATGCCGTCGCGGATGGCCGTGAACCCCTGCGGCGTCACGTATTTCTCGCCGCTGCGGGCGGCGACCAGCGGAATGCCCTTGAACTCGCCCACGTCGGCCCTCGGTGAAGGCGGGGGCGTGATTCTACGCCAGCGAGGCGTCGAGCGCCGCGAGGCGCTCGGGCGTGCCGACGTCCACCCAGCGGCCGCGGTAGACCTCGGCGCCGATCAGGCCCGCGTGCGCGGCGCGGTCGAGCACGGGCTTCAGCACCCGCCGGCCGGGAGCGAGCGCCGCGAACAGCGCCGGCCGGTAGCTGGCGACGCCGGCGAAGGTGTAGCGGCGCGGCGCCTCGAGCCGCAGCTCGCCCCCCTCGAGGCCGAAATCGCCGCGCGGGTGCTGCGGCGGATTCGGCACCAGCACGAGCTGCGCGAGCCGTCCGGCGGGCGGCGGCGGCGGCGGCAGCGGCAGGTCGGTGTAGACGTCGGCGTTGACGACCGCGAACGGCGCGTCGCCGAAGAACCGCAGTGCATTGACGATGCCGCCGGCCGTCTCGAGCGGCTCCGGGCCTTCCTCGAACCACTCGATCGCGAGCCCGAACGCGCGCCCGTCGCCGAGCGCGGCCCGCAGCTGCTCGCCGAGCCAGGACGTGTTGATGGCGACATCGGTGACGCCGCCGGCCGCGAGCCGCTCCAGGTGCCAGACGATCAGCGGCTTGCCGCCGGCCGGCAGCAGCGGCTTCGGCACCGAGGCGGTCAGCGGCCGCATGCGCTCGCCGCGCCCGGCCGCCAGCAGCATCGCGCGCCGGATCGTCATGTGTCGAGCGCGCGCGCCTGCGCGGCCGCGAACCCCGGCACGACCGCCTGGCGCAGGAAGGCGTCGAACTCCGCGAGCTCGCCGTAGGCGCCGGTGGTCTCGAGCACGTAGGCGAGCACGGTCGGCAGGTCGTGGAGGTAGCCGCGCTTGCCGTCGCGGTACCAGAGGCGCGCGAAGATCCCGAGCACCTTCAGGTGCCGCTGCAGGCCCATCCAGTCGAACCAGCGCACGAAGTCGGCGGCGTCGCCGGGGATCGCGAGCCCGGCCGCCAGCGCGCGGCGGCGATAGTCGGCCACCCAGTCGAGCACCCGCGCCCGCGGCCAGACGATGTAGCAGTCCTTGTACAGCGACACGAGGTCATAGGTCAGCGCACCGCGCATCGCGTCCTGGAAGTCGAGGATGCCGGGGTTGCCGGCATCGAGCACCATCAGGTTGCGCGAGTGGTAGTCGCGGTGGACGAACACCTGCGGCTGCTCGTGCGCGCTCGCCGCCAGCGCGCGCGAGGTGCGGTCGATCAGCGCCTGCTCCGCCGGCGCCGGCGCCGCGCCGAGATGACGCGCCAGGAACCACTCCGGGAACAGCTGCACCTCGCGGTCGAGGGCCGCGCGGTCGTAGGCCGGGCGCACGGCGGCCGCCTCGAGGCCGCGGGCCTGGATCACGAGCAGCGCCGCCGCGGCGTCGCGGTACAGCGGCGCCGGGTCGGCGCCGGCCTTGAGCGCCGCCAGGTAATGCGTGTCGCCGAGGTCGGACATCAGCAGCAAGCCGCGCGCACGGTCCTCCTCGAGGATCTGCGGGACCGTGACGCCGAGGGTCGCGAGCGCGCGGGCCACCTCGACGAACGGGCCGAGGCTCTCGCGCTCGGGCGGTGCGTCCATCGCGATCAGCGTCTGTGCGCCGCTGCGTACGCGGAAGTAGCGCCGGAAGCTCGCGTCGGCCGACGCGGGCGCGACCGCCACGTCGGCGAGGCCGAGGTCGTGGACCAGCCAGCGTGTCAGCAGCGAAAGGCGCGCGTCGGCCGGGGCGGTGTCGGGGGGCATCCGCCGCGGATTATAATGCGTGCTTCCGCCGCTACCGCGGCATCGCGTCCGCACCCGAACCAGGCTGTCCGTTGCCGACCCCTCCGCCACGCCGCGTGCGGCGCGCCCTCCTTGCTTCAGCGTTCGCCGCGTGGCTTGCCTCCGGCACCGCCGCCGCCGCGGACCGCTGCCCGGCCCCCGCACCGCCACCCGACCTTGGGCCCCCGCCCGCGGACCCGACCAGCGTCGATGTCACGACCCGCGGTGCGGAGGTCCTGCCGGAGGGACGGGCCAACCTCGCCGGGCCGGTGGTCGTCCGCCAGGGCAATCGCACGCTGACCGCACAGGACGCGCGCTACGATGCGGCCACGCAGGCCTTCGACGTCAAGGGCGACGTCGTGTTCCGCTCGCCGGACATGAAGCTGTCGGGCGAGTCCGCGACCTGGCAGCCGGACGGTGGCGGGCGCTTCCTGAGCGCCCAGTTCGAGCTGCCGTCGCGGCCGGCGCGGGGCCGGGCGGACGCGATCGCGCTCGCCGCCGACGGCAAGCTCGAGCTCGACCACGTCGAATACACCGCCTGCCCGGCAGGCCGCCCCGACTGGCTGATGCGCGCACGCCGCATCCGCATCGACCAGGCCGCGCAGCAGGGCGTCGGCCGCGACGTCGAGCTCGACTTCAAGGGCGTGCCGATCCTGTACTTCCCGGTGATCTCCTTCCCGGTCGGCGACGCGCGCCAGTCCGGCTTCCTGTTCCCGAGCATCGGCACCTCGAACCGCAACGGCTTCGAGCTCGGCGTGCCCTACTACTGGAACCTCGCGCCCAACTACGACGCGACGCTGACGCCCGGCTACCTGTCCAAGCGCGGCGCCACGCTCGGCACCGACTTCCGCTTCCTGACCGAGGGCTCGCGCGGCGAGTTCCAGAGCGACTGGGTGCCCTCGGACGCCAGCGCGCACCGCGACCGCAGCTGGCTGCGCTTCGACGAGCGCAGCAATCTCAGCGACCGCCTGCGCTTCGACACCAACCTCGCCTATGCGAGCGACAGCAACTACTTCTCGGACTTCGGCCTTGGTCCCGAGGGCACCAGCGTCACCTACCTGCAGCGCATCGCGCGCCTGACCTACCTCGACGACCACTGGCGCGCGGTCGCGCTCGCCGAGCAGTTCCAGACCATCGACCAGGCGGTCGCCGCCGGCGACCGCCCGTACTCGCGCGCCCCGCAGCTCAGCGTGCGCGGGCTGTGGGATGACGGCCACGGACCCGGGCTCGAGCTCGACGCCGACGCGGTGGATTTCGTCAGGGACACGGGGGTCGAGGGCTTCCGCTACGAGCTCGCACCGCTCGCGAGCTACGCGTGGCGCACGCCCGGCGCCTACCTCGTGCCGGCGGTCGGCTTCCGGACCATCCGCTATTCGCTGAAGAACGCGCCGGCCGGCACTGACACCACGCCCGCCGTGTCGGCGCCGATCGCGACCCTCGACGCCGGCCTCAACTTCGAGCGCACCGCGGGCTCGCGCCTGCAGACGCTGGAACCGCGCGTCGTCTACACCTACATCCCGTATCGCAACCAGGACTCGCTGCCGGTATTCGACACCGGCGTCCCGGACCTCAACTGGGTGCAGCTGTTCCGCACCGACCGCTACGTCGGCGGCGACCGAATCGGGGATGCAAACCAGCTGGCGATGGGCGCGACCAGCCGGCTGGTCGACACCAACTCCGGCCACCAGCTGCTGAGCGCGACGCTCGGCCAGATCTACTACTTCTCGACGCCGCGCGTGACGCTGCCGAACGAGCCGGCGCCGGTGGGCAACACCTCCGACTTCGTCGGCCAGCTGGACGTGACCGCGTACCGGCACTGGAACGTCCAGCTGGGCGAGGAATGGAACCCCCACGATCAGAACTCGGCGCTGAGCGAGATCCGCATCCAGTACCACCCCGCCGGCGACCAGGTGGCGAACATCGGCTACCGCTTCCGGCGCGGCCTGCTCGAGCAGGTCGAGGGATCGGTGGCCTGGCCGGTGTCCGACGCCTGGAACGTGTATGCCAAGCACGTCTACTCGCTGCGCGACCACGCCGCGCTCGACTCCTTCGCGGGGTTCGAGTACCGCGCCTGCTGCTGGCGCCTGCGCCTCGTGGGCCGTCGCTACGTCAACAGCCAGGCCGGCACCCGCGACACCTCGATCTCGCTGCAGCTGGAACTGAACGGGCTGTCCAGTGTCGGAGAGAGGGCCGGCGCTTTCCTCGAGCATTCGATTCGGGGATACTCCGCGACCCCCGGTGCCATCGGGTCAGAATAGGCCACCCATGCGTCGCATCCTGACAATCGCCCTCCTGGCCTCGCTGGCCGTGACCGGCGCCGCCCGTGCCCAGACCCGCGAGATCGGCGGCCGGGGCGACCTGCTGGACCGCATCGCGGTCGTCGTCAACGACGGCGTCGTGCTGCAGAGCCAGATCGACGCCCAGGTCACCGCGGTCACGCGGCGGCTGCGCGACCAGGGCACGCCGCTGCCGGCGCCCTCCGTGCTGCGCCAGCAGATCACCGAGCGCCTCGTGCTGCAGGAGATCCAGCTGCAGCGCGCGCAGAAGCTCGGGCTGCGCGTCACCGACGAGGCGCTCAACAACGCGCTGCGCGAGGTGGCCCAGCAGAACCACATCGAATTCGCGCAGTTGCCCGACGCGCTCGCCGGCGAGGGCATCGTCTACGCCGAGTACCGCGAGCAGATGCGCCGCGAGATGACGCTGTCGCTGCTGCGCCAGCGCGACGTGTACTCGCACATCTACGTCAGCCCGCGCGAAATCGACCAGTTCCTCACCAAGGCCGCCGCCGACAAGACCAGCGAGGCCTCCTACCAGGTCGCCCACATCCTGCTGGCGCTGCCCGAGGCCGCCTCTCCCGGCCAGCTGGAGCAGGTCGAGAAGCACGCCGAGGACGTGTACCAGCGGGCGCTCAAGGGCGAGGACTTCGGCCAGCTCGCGGTCGCCAACTCGCAGGCGCAGTCGGCGCTCGAGCGCGGCGTGCTGGGCTGGCGCAAGGGCACCGAGCTGCCGACGTTCATGGCCGACGTCGTCACCAAGATGAAGCCGGGCGACATCTCGCGCCCGGTGCGCACCCCGTCCGGCTTCCACATCATCAAGCTGCTCGACGTCAAGAGCGACAACCAGCCGCTGATCGTCGCCCAGGTGCACGCCCGCCACATCCTGATGAAGCCGACCGAGCTGCAGGACGACGAGACGGTGCGCGGGCGGCTGCAGACGATCCGCGACCGGATCGCGAGCGGCGCGGAGGACTTCGGCGCCATCGCCAAGGCGGTGTCGGAGGACCCGGGCTCGGCCAGCGAGGGCGGCGACCTCGGCTGGACCGGCACCGGCACGTTCGTGCCCGAGTTCGAGCAGATGCTCGGCAAGCTCAAGGAAAACGAGATCAGCCAGCCGTTCCGGACCCAGTACGGCTGGCACATCGTGCAGGTCCTCGGCCACCGCACCCAGGACATGAGCGCCGACGAGCGCAAGCGGCGCGCCTACGAGCAGATCCGCGCCAGCAAGTTCGACGAGGAGACGGAGCTGTGGCTGCGCCGGATGCGCGACGAGGCCTTCGTCGACTACCGCACCTGAGCCCTCCGTGACCGGGCCGAGCGACGCGCCTACGCTGGTCGTCACCTCGGGCGAACCCGCCGGGATCGGCCCCGACCTCTGCCTCGCGCTCGCCGAGCGCGACTGGCCGTGCCGGCTTGTCGTCGCCGCGGACCCGGCTGTACTCGCGGCGCGCCGCGCCGAGCTCGGCCTGCGGGTGGACCTCGTGACGGTGGCGCCGGCCGCGGCCGAGCCGCATGCGCGCGGCCGGCTGCAGGTGGTGGCGCTGCGCGCCCCGGCGCCGGTCGTCGCTGGCCGGCTCGACCCCGCCAATGCCGGTTACGTCCTCGCGCTCATCGAGGAGGCGGTGGCGGGCTGCCGCGACGGGCGCTACGCCGCGATGGTCACCGCGCCGGTGCAGAAGAGCGTCATCGCCGACTCCGGCGTGCCGTTCACGGGCCACACCGAGTACCTCGCGGCGCTCACCGGTGCGCCGCGGCCGGTGATGCTGCTGGTCGCAGGCAAGCTGCGCGTGGCGCTCGCGACCACGCACCTGCCGCTGCGGGCGGTGCCGGATGCGCTCACCGAGCCGGAACTGCTCGCGACGCTGCGGGTGCTGGCGACCGGGCTGCGCGAGCGCTTCGGCCTCGTGCGCCCGCGCATCACCGTGCTCGGCCTCAACCCGCACGCCGGCGAGTCCGGCCACCTCGGACGCGAGGAGATCGATGTGATCGGCCCGGCGATCGCGCGCGCCGCCGCCGAGGGCATCGTCGCGCGCGGCC
>JAFEDP010000749.1 GCA_018241545.1 Pseudomonadota bacterium | reverse complement strand
GCGCTGCTCGGCGTCGCGGCGGGCGCGCTCGGCGCGGCGCCGGCGGCGCACGGCGACGCCGTAGGCGGCGGCCGCCGCGAGCGTCAGCGCGGCGCCGCCGAGCGACAGGTCGCGGATGCGCCGGTCGACGGCGGCCTTCTGGGCGAGCAGCTCCTTCTCCTCGCTCGCGACCTTGAGCTCGCGTGCGGTGCGCGCGGTCTCGAACTGCACGCGCAGCACCGCGACGCGCGTCGCCGTCTGCGCCTCGGCGGTGCTGTGCGCGACCTCGAGGTAGCGCTGCGCCGCCTGGTAGGCACCGTGGTAGTCGCCGAGCGCCTCGAGGGCGTGGCTGCGCGCGAGGTGGATGCGCTTCCACATCACCTGTGACACGGCGCCGGGCGCCACCGCGGCGGCGGTGTCGAGCGCCTGCAGCGCAGGCCCCGGCCGGCCGCGCGCGAGGTCGAGCTCGCCGCTCGCGACCAGCGTGCCGATGCGCCCGAGCGGGTTCTCGAAGCCGGTGGCGAGGTGCTGGGCGTCGCGGCAGGCGCGCTCGGCGGCGGCGAAGCGGCCGGCCAGGCGCTCGGTGGTGCAGGTCGAGGCGGCCGCGAAGATCTGCCGGAACCGGTCGCGCGTGCGGTCGGCGAGCTCGCGGGCGCGCGCGAGGTCGCGCCGGGCGGCGGCGTAGTCGCCGCGCGCGGCCAGCAGCTCGCCGCGGCGGCGCACCGCGTCCGACAGCTGGCGGTCGTCGCCGCGCCGCTCGGTGAGCGCCACCGCCTCGGCCGCGAGCGGCAGCGCCTCGTCGGTGAAGTCGAGGCGCTGGAACATCGTCGCCAGCTCCTCGGCGGTGTCGGCGCGGTCGGCCTCGTAGCCCGGCGCGGCGCTGAGCGCGTAGGCGCGCACGAGCTCGGTCACCGCGGCGCCGATCTGGTCGTTGCGGTAGTGCGCGTAGGCGAGCTCGCCGAGCACGCAGACGAAGTAGGGCTCGCCCTCCGGCACCTCGGCGGCGAGCGCCTCGTAGCGCCGCAGCGACTCGGCGCGCTCGCCGAGCTCGAGGATCGCGAACGCCTCCAGCATCCGGAGGGCCGTGACGAGCGGGCGCTCGGCCGGGTCGTCGAGCGCGGCGAGCCCCGCCGCCGCCGCGGCGCGCGTGCGCGTCGGCTGGTCGGCGATCAGCGCGACGTTCGCGAGCTCGGCGTAGAGGCGGGCGCGGCGGTTCGCGAGCGCGTGCGCCGGGGGCGCGGCGGCGAGCTCGGCCTCGAGCCGGGCGAGGGCCTCGAG
>JAFEDP010000748.1 GCA_018241545.1 Pseudomonadota bacterium | reverse complement strand
GTCAGCAGGCCGCCGGCGGCCACCGCGGGCCCGAAGCTCAGCAGGAACTTGCGGAACGGGCCGCTCCAGAGCGGCTGCCCGGCGCGGCGCGCCTTGCGGGCCGTGGTCGCGAGGCCGACCAGCATCGACAGCGCCGCGTCCCACAGCCAGACGCCGGCGCGATCGCGCGGGTCGTCGAGCGTCGTGGCGTACAGCCCGGCGACGAGGGCGCCGAGGCCCACCAGCACGAAGCCGAGGCCCGACAGTGCGGTGAAGGAGCCGGCACGGTCCATCGCCTGGCGGATGAAGCGCAGGTCGTCGCGGGCGCGGTCCTCGAGGGCGACCGGGCGGACGGGGCGGGGCGTCGACATGGGGCGACTCTAGCCACGGCAGTTGGGTCGGTCAAGTACTTTGCTAGACAAAGTAAAGACACTCAACGGCCGGCCGTGTCCACGTCGCGAATGTACGAGGCGCCGCCGAGCGCGTTCATCTGCTCGATGATCCACGCCTGGCGGCGGTACAGGTACGCGCTCGGGTGGTCGACGCGCAGCTTGCGCGGGCTCGGCAGCACGGCGGCGAGCAGCGCGCTCTGCGCCTGGCTGAGGTGGGCGGCGTCGGTGCGGAAGAACCGCGGCGCCGCCGCGCCGACGCCGTAGATGCCCGGGCCGAACTCGGCCACGTTGAGGTACACCTCGAGGATCCGCTGCTTGGGCCAGCACAGCTCGATCAGCGTCGTCAGATAGGCCTCGAGGCCCTTGCGCACGAAGCTCGGTCCCGGCCACAGGAACAGGTTCTTGGCGACCTGCTGCGAGATCGTGCTGGCGCCGCGCAGGCGCCGGCCGCGCTCGCGTTCCTTGATCGCCTGGTCGATCGCCTCGAAGTCGAAGCCCGGGTGGAAGGCGAACTTCTGATCCTCGGAGGCGATCACCGCGAGCTTGGCGTGGCGCGAGATGCCCTCGTACGGGACCCAGCGGTAGTCGAGGTGCCAGGTCGGGTCGTGGGCGCCGCGTGCCTCGAGGTAGGCGTGCAGCATGAACGCCGTGCCGAGCGGGTGCACCCAGCGCAGCGCGAGTACCGCGACGAGCGACAGCGCGACCGCGCCGGCCGTCAGCCACAGCAGTGCGCGGGCGAGCAGCCGCAGCACGCCGCCCCGTGCCGGCACGCCGCGCTCAGCCCTCGACGACGGTCACCGACTCGATGACCACCGGCTCGAGCGGGACGTCCTCGTGGTAGCCGCGCGTGCCGGTGGCCACGGCCGCGATCTTGTCGATGACGTCCA
>JAFEDP010000747.1 GCA_018241545.1 Pseudomonadota bacterium | reverse complement strand
GGCGCTGCTCGGCGAGCGCGCGCGCCTGGGCCTCGCGCTCCGTCAGCAGCGCCTGGCGCGCTTCGCCGAGCGCGCGCAGCTCATCGCGCAGCCGCGCAAGCTCGGCCTCGCGCGCAGCGAGCGCGGGCTTGAGCGTGCCGAGCTCGCCGGCGACCGCCTCGGCGGCGGCCCGCAGGGCCGTCTCGGCGCGCAGCTGCTCCTCGAGCACGGCGCCGCGGCGCGCGCCGCCGAGCAGGTAGCCGACGGCACCGGCGGCGAGGGCGGCGAGCGCCGCGATCAGCAGGGGGGTCATGGGGCCAGTGTACGCGGTGCCCGCGCCCCGGGCACCCCGGCGCCCTCAAGGGACGGCCGCCGCGGCCGATAACCGCTGCAGGGCAACTGTGCACGGAAGGCCAGACGGCCATGAACACCCCCGAGGAGGCCGCGCAGGCGTCGCCGCTCGCGACCCTGACGCTGACGCCGTTCGACCTGACCCGCAAGCTCGCGACCGAGCTCGCCGCCGGGGACGTGCGCCTGCCCTCGTTCCCGGACGTCGCCGAGCGCGTGCAGCGGGTGCTGGCCGACGAGCGCGCGACCCCGGCCCAGGTCGCCAAGGTGCTGGGCGCGGACGCCGCGCTCGCGGCCCGCATCCTGCGCATCGCCAATTCCTCGGCGTTCAACCCCTCCGGCCGCGCCATCACCGACCTGCCCGGCGCGGTCAACCGCCTCGGCCACGAGCTGGTGCGCTCCGCGGCGCTGTCGTTCGCGATGCGCCAGATGAAGTTCATCGACGCCGACGACGCGCTGCGCCCGCAGCTGCAGGAGCTGTGGCGCAAGGGCGCGCTGGTGGCGGCGATCGCGTACGTCGTCGCGCGCGAGACCCGCGCGGCGCTGCCGGACGAGGCGCTGGTGTCGGGGCTGATGCACAACCTCGGGCGGCTGTACCTGCTGGTGCGGGCGCGCGGCCTGTCGAGCGAGATCGCCGAGAGCGGTCTGTGGGACCAGGTGCAGCACGACTGGCACCCGCGCATCGGGCGCATGATCCTCGAGCACTGGAGGTTCCCGGAGCGCATCGTGCTCGCGGTGGCCGACCAGAACGCCTGGGACCGCCCGGCGGTGGGCGGCACCCGCCTCACCGACGTCCTGATCGTGGCCACCTCGCTGGTGCCGTGCGTGTTCTACCGCGAGCTGATCACCGACACCGTCACCGCGGTGGCGCCGTTCCAGCGCCTCGGCCTCGACGCGGCCGCCTGTCAGGACCTGCTGGCCGCGACTGCCTCGCAGGTCGC
>JAFEDP010000746.1 GCA_018241545.1 Pseudomonadota bacterium | reverse complement strand
CTCCGTGGCGGTCTTCTCGACCGCGAGGATGGTGTCGGCCAGCGAGTCGAACAGCGCCTTGAGCTCGACCGCGTCGGAGTCGCGCCGGGCGCTCGCGGCGAGCTTGTCGAGCTGGGCGTCGAGACGCGGGTCGTCGCCGTGCGCGACCGCGCACAGGCGCTGCACCAGCCGGCGCAGAATCTGCTCGACGGCGCGGAAGCGCCGCTCCTCGGCCTCCATCTCGCGCAGCGCGTCGAGGTGCTTCTTCTTCCAGTCGACGGTGTCGGCCACGCGGGACCTCGAGCCGAGGGACGCTCAACCGCTGCTATCGGCCGGCACCCGACCGGCTTGAGCGGCGCGCCGGCACGGCGCGCGCCTCATGGGTCCCCGGCCTCGATGATCGGCACGTGCGGCGCGGCCTCGCGCGGCGCGAGACCGGTGAGGCGCGGATCATCCGCGATCTCGATGCGCCGCGCGTACGGCACGAACCCCGAGCGCCGGTAGAAGGCGAGCGCCCCCGGGTGGTCGATGGTGCAGGTGTGCACCCACAGGCGCCGGATCGGACGCGCCCAGGCGGCATCGATGGCGCGATTCATCAGCAGGCGCCCCGCGCCCTGGCCCAGCAGCGGCGTCGTGAGCCCGAAGAAGGCGAGCTCGCACTCGCCCGGATCGCGGAAGTCGAGCTCGAGCAGGCCCTCGTCGCGACCGCCCGCGCTGAGCGCGTAGACCTCGACGTCGGGATGGCGGATCACCGCCTCGAGCTCCGCGACCGGCATCCTGAGCCGCGAGAACCACAGCCACTCGGTGCCGACCCGCGCGTACAGGTCGCGGTACCAGGCCGCCTCCGGCACCGGCACGCGCCGCAGCGTGAACGGCGGATCCGGCCGCTCGGCGCGCCGTGGCGGGCGGGCGCGCATCTCGAGACAGGTCACCACCGAGGCCACCTTGCCGGCCGCCACGTCGCTGTATCCGTCCGGCAGGATCATCGTCGGCCTTCTCCCCGTCGCCCTTCGCCTAAGGTCGCACAGCGGCGTCGCGCCCGCCAGCACCGCCAGTGCTACGCTCGCGCCCTCGTCGTCGAAGAAGAATCCGTACAGATGCGCGCGACCACCCCGGTGCGGATCCTCGTATGGACGCTCGCGCTGGCACCGGCTGCGGCGGTGCGCGCCGATGCGCCCGGGCCGGTGCTGCTCGGCCCCGACGAGCTCGTGGCCGAGGTGCTGGCGCGCCTCGACGAACGGCTCGCGTTGATGCCCGAGGTCGCCGCGGCCAAGTGGGCGCGCGGCCAGCCGATC
>JAFEDP010000745.1 GCA_018241545.1 Pseudomonadota bacterium | reverse complement strand
AGTCACGCGACCTCGCCGAGCGGGCGCGCAATGGCAAGCTGGTGCGCGAGGAGATCAGCGGCGGCACCTTCACCGTCTCGAACCTGGGCATGTACGGGCTCGACCGCTTCGACGCGATCATCAACCCGCCGCAGGTGGCGATCCTCGCCGTCGGCGCGATCAAGCCGGCCGCCGTCGTGCGCGAGGGTGCGGTGGTGGCCGGCCGACGGCTGGCGCTGACGCTGTCCTGCGACCACCGGGTCGTGGACGGGGCGGTGGGCGCGCGCTTCCTCGCGCGCGTCGTGGAGCTGCTCGAGCAGCCGGCGGCGCTGTAGCGCCGCCGGTCGGCGCTAGCCGACCCAGTCGTAGAACTGCAGGTCCATCTCGCCTTCGACGCAGGCGAGGATCGGCGGCACCAGCCGGTCGTGGAACGGCGCCTTCATGTGCAGCTGGAAGGCCGCCTCGTCCTTGAAGCGCGCATAGACGACGTAGGTGTTGCGCTTGTCGCGGTGCCGGATCACGTCGTAGACGAGGCAGTCGGGCTCGTGCCGATGCGTCTCGGCCGACAGCTCCCTCTGCAGGCGCTCGAACTCGGCCTCGTGGCCGGGCTTGATCTTCAGCGTGGCGATGAACGTCGTCATGGCGGCTCCGGCAGGGTGGACTACAGCTCGAGCTCGGCGAGCAGCTGGTTGCGCAGCTTGAACTTCTGGATCTTGCTGGCACCCATCGGCCACTCGGTGACGTAGCGGATGTGGCGCGGCACCTTGAAGCCCGCAATCTCGGCGCGGCAGTGCGCGATCAGCTCGTCGGTGGAGACCGAGGCGCCGGGCTTGAGCTCGACGAAGGCCGCCGGCACCTCCACGTAGCGCGGGTCGGGGATGCCGACTACCTGCGCGAGCTTGACCGCCGCGTGGCGCTGCAGCGACGCCTCGATCTCGGCGGCGGCGACGTTCTCACCGCCAACCTTGAGCATGTCCTTGATGCGCCCGTGGAACATCATGTTGCCCTGCTCGTCGAGCGAGCCGATGTCGCCGGTGTGGTACCAGCCATCGGCGTCGATCGCCTCGCGGGTCTTCTTCGGGTCCTTGTAGTAGCCCTCGAGCGTCGAGTAGCCCCGCACCAGCACCTCGCCGCGCGCGCCCGGTGGCAGGTCCTGGCCGGTCTCGTGGTCGGTGATCCGGACCTCGAGTCCGGGCAGCGGCTTGCCGAGGCGCCCGGTGCGCACGTCGAGGGGATCGGTCAGCATGCTGGTCGTGACGGTGCCCGCCGTCTCGGTCATGCCGAAGGTCCCGACCTGGAT
>JAFEDP010000744.1 GCA_018241545.1 Pseudomonadota bacterium | reverse complement strand
TCGGTCAGGCACATCGTGCCGGTCCACTCGCCGCGCACCACCGGGCCGAGGAAGCGCTGCTTGAGCTCGGCGCTGCCGTGGCGCGCGAGCGCGAGCGCCGCGCCCTCGGACAGGCCGCTCGCCATGCGCCAGGCCATCGCCGCGGTGCACAGCATCTCGTCGACCGGCGCGTGCGCGATCGCGGGCAGCCCCTGCCCGCCATCCTCGGGCGCCGCGGTCATGCCGGCCCAGCCGTCGCGGCAGAACTGCCGGTAGGCCTCGCCGAAGCCCGGCGGCGCCGACACCGCGCCCGCCTCGAAGCGCGGCCCGTCGCGGTCGCCGCGCCAGTTGAGCGGCGAGACGACGTCCTCGGCGAAGCGCGCCGCGCCCTCGATGATGCCGTCGAGCACGTCGCGCGAGACGTCGTCGCGCCCGAGCGCGGCCAGCGCCGGCTCGACCTCCAGCACCTCGTGCAGGATGAACGCCAACTCGCGCCGCGGCGCACGGTACTCGTACATGGGAACCTCGGGGGCAGCGGTGGCCGCCGGGGCCAGTCTAGCAGCCGGCCCGCGCCCGCCGCCGCGACCATCCCGAAAGGTAGCTGCGGCGGCACCGAGGTAAGCTATCGCCCCCCGCCCCCGCCACCCCACCCCGAGTGGCCCGGACCGCGCGGGACGACCTGCGGAGAGAGGCGATGCCGACAGCGAAGGGCCAGGGAACGCTCGGTGGCGCGCGGCGCGCGTTTGCGCTGCTGTGCGCGCTCGCCCTGCTCACCGGCTGCTCGGCGCAGCGGCTGCTCGTGGACCGCGTCGGCGATGCGGTCGCGCAGGGCGGCAACGTGTACGCCTCCGACCCCGACGTCGAGCTCGTCGGCGCCGCCTCGCCGTTCGGCCTCAAGCTGATGGAGAGCCTGCTCGCCGAGTCGCCGCGCCACGCGGGGCTCCTGCTGGCGCTCGCCCGCGGCTACACCCAGTACGCCTACGCCTACGTCGAGACGCCGGCCGACGCGCTCGAGGCGCGCGACGTCGAGGCCGCCTACGCCGAGCGCGACCGTGCGCGACGCCTGTACCTGCGCGCGCGCGACTACGGCCTGCGCCGCCTCGAGCTCGCCCACCCGGGCCTCGGCGCCGCGCTCGCGCGCGAGCCGGCGCAGGCGCTCGCCGCCTGCACGCGCCCCGAGGCCGACGCGCTGTACTGGACCGCCGCCGCCTGGGGCGCGGCCATCGCGCTCGGCAAGGACGACGCGTTCCTGGTCGGCACGCTGCCGGCGGTGCGCGCGCTCGGCGCGCGCGCGCTCGAGC
>JAFEDP010000743.1 GCA_018241545.1 Pseudomonadota bacterium | reverse complement strand
GAGGCGCACCGTCGAGGTGCTCGCGTTCTGCTCGTGGTCTGCGTGCAGGATCAGCAGCAGGTCGAGCGCCTTGGCGGCAACCGGCTCGACGACGTAGGGCTCGGACGGCACCGAGAAGAACATGTTGAGCAGGTTCGAGCAGTAGTCGAGCGAGTTCTGCGGGTAGATGAACGGCTGGCCGAGCATGTGCTTGTAGGCCGCCGCCGCGATCGTCGGGATCTTGGCGATGATCCGGTGCGCGAAGATCTCGCGGTGCCGCGGGTTATTGATGTCCAGCGAGTCGTGGTAGAAGCCGGCCATCGAGGCCACCACCGCCGACACCTGCGCCATCGGGTGCGCGTCGTAGTGGAAGCCGTTGTAGAAGCGCAGCAGCGACTCGTTGATCATCGTGTGGCGCGTGATGCTGCTCTTGAACTCCTTGAGCGCGACCTCGGTCGGCAGCTCGCCGTAGATCAGCAGGTACGCGACCTCGATGAAGGAGCTCTTGGCGGCGAGCTGCTCGACCGGGTAGCCGCGGTACAGCAGCACGCCCTTGTCGCCGTCGATGTAAGTGATCTTCGATTCGCAGGCGGCGGTCGCCATGAAGCCCGGGTCGAAGGTGTAGACCCCGTGGTCCTTGGCGAGCGGTGCGATGTTGAGGACGTCGGAGCCGACGGTGGGCGAGAGCGCCTCGAGCGTGCTCGTCTTGCCGGTCGAGACGTCGGTCAGCGTGAACTTTCTGGTCGTCATCGGAGCGCCCCGTGGGTCCGGCCAGACTGTCACGCTGCAGCGCAAGAATCAAGGTAACGACCCGCACCGCCGCGTCGGTCCGGCACCGGCCGCGACCGCGCGTCCGTGGCTTAGCGGACCACCTTGAGCAGCTGGCCGGCCGTCGGCTCGCCGCGCGGGTACAGGTGGTTGAACAGGCGCAGCTGCTCGACCGGGTAGCGCTTCAGGGGCGTGGTGGCCGCGAGCGAGGCCATGGTCGCGCCCGCGGGCGCCTCGATGATGCGGATCCGGTCGGGCTCGGCGCGGTCGAGCTCCTCGCCGCGCAGCCGCCGGAACGTCTCGGCGGCGGACAGGAACAGCCGGTCGCCATCCGGGACCTGCCCGGCGCCGCGGCTCGCGCCGATGAACACGTAGTAGAGGTTCGCGTACTTGACCACCACGACGCGCGCGGGCTTGGCGCCGAAGGGCGTGTTGGCGCTGCGCGCGACCGCGGTGTACGCGGGCAGGCCGTTGATCTCGAGGTCCTCGCCGTCGCGCAGCGCGTGGCCGGCCAGCAGGCCCTGCGCCAGGAACGCGCGCGGCT
>JAFEDP010000742.1 GCA_018241545.1 Pseudomonadota bacterium | reverse complement strand
GAGGTTGCCGTGGCCGATCTCGCGGCGCTTCGGCGAGCCCATCATGCCGGTCTCGCCCACCGAGAACGGCGGGAAGTTGTAGTGCAGCATGAACGGCTCTTTGCGCTCGCCCTCGAGCGCATCGATGATCTGCGCGTCGCGGCCGGTGCCGAGGGTCGTGACGACGAGCGCCTGGGTCTCGCCGCGGGTGAACAGCGCCGAGCCGTGGGTGCGCGGCAGCACGCCGACCTTGACGGTGATCGGGCGCACGGTCTTGTGGTCGCGGCCGTCGATGCGCGGCGCGCCCGAGAGCACGCGGTCACGCACGATGCGGTACTCGAGGTCGCCGAACTCCTTCTTGACGGCGTCGGCCGCGAACTTCGGGGTCTCGCCGCCGGCGAGCTCGGCGAGGACCTTCTCCTTGATCGCGGCGATGCGGTCGCGGCGCTCCTGCTTGACGACGAGGCTGTAGGCCTCGTTGAGGCCGCTGCTCGCGAGCGCCTTGACGGCCTCCTCGAGCTCGGTGTGCGGCGCGGGCGCCGTCCAGTCCCACTTGGGCTTGCCGGCGGCGGCGACCAGGGCGTCGATCGCCGCGAGCGCGGTCTGCATCGCCTGGTGGCCGAAGGTGACGGCGCCGAGCATCACGTCCTCGGACAGGCCCGAGGCCTCGGACTCGACCATCAGCACGCCGTCCTTGGTGCCGGCGACGACCAGGTCGAGGTCGGAGGAATTGAGGTCGGTGGCGGTCGGGTTCAGCAGGTACTGGCCGTTCTTGTAGCCGACCTTGGCCGCGCCGATGGGGCCGAGGAACGGCATGCCGGAGAGCGCGAGCGCCGCCGAGGCGCCGAGGAGCGCCGGGATGTCGGCCGAGACGTCCGGGTTCAGCGAGATCACGGTCGCGACGACCTGCACCTCGTTCTTGAACCCTTCCGGGAACAGCGGGCGGATCGGGCGGTCGATCAGGCGCGAGGTCAGCGTCTCGCGCTCGGTCGGCCGGCCCTCGCGCTTGAAGAAGCCGCCGGGGATGCGGCCCGCGGCGTAGGTCTTCTCCTGGTAGTTGACGGTCAGCGGGAAGAAGTCGCGGCCCGGGATGGCGCTCTTGGCGCCGACCGCGGTGACGAGCACCACGGTCTCGGCGACCGAGACGACGACGGCGGCGTCGGCCTGGCGGGCCATCTCGCCGGTCTCGATCGTGAACTGATGGGGGCCGTACTGGAAGGTTTGCTTGTGGACGGACACGGGGGAATTCCTTGGTATGAAAACCCGACGGCCCACCGTGAGGCGGGCCGTGGGTTCAGGGGGTCTTCAGCGGC
>JAFEDP010000741.1 GCA_018241545.1 Pseudomonadota bacterium | reverse complement strand
GCCGAACAGGGCCAGGAAGTTG
The DNA here is from genome assembly GCA_018241545.1 of Pseudomonadota bacterium. GTDB lineage: Bacteria > Pseudomonadota > Gammaproteobacteria > Steroidobacterales > Steroidobacteraceae > CAIKZZ01. The sequence continues at coordinate 1,272 of JAFEDP010000741.1, read as the reverse complement.
GCGTTGGCCGCACGCACGGTGCCGTCGAGTCCGTATTCGACGACGGCCTGCGCCTTGTGGATGGCCGATATCTGCCCCTTGGCGTTGAGCTCGTTCTCGAGCAGCGCCGCCTGCATCGACTTCAGCGCCGACAGCACCTGCGACGTCTCGTCGTGGCCGCCGACGCCGATGTCGTTGTCGAGCCTGCCAGCGGCTATCGACCGCGCCACCTGCGTCGCGCGGCCGAGCGGGCGCGTGATCGATCGCGTGATCAACAGGCACAACGTGGCGCCGACGCCCAGGCACAGCAGCGCGATGGACAGCTGCAGCCACGATGCGCTCGCGCGCGTCGCCGCGAGCTCCGCCGTGACCCCGTCCACCCGGCTCATGGCTGCGCGATTCAACGCCTCGGCGGCGCCTTCCATGCCGTGGACGGCGGCTTTGAATTCCGTCATCTCGCGATTGGCGTCCTGCGTGGTCCGCACCTGGCCCGACCGGATGCGGCCGAACACCTGCTCGAAGCCCCGGCGGTAGGTGCCGAAGCCCTCCGCGATCTGCGCCATGGCCTGCCGGTCCGCGTCAACGAGCGACAACCGCCGAACGGACGCCAGCGCCGCCTCGAGGGCCGTGGCCGTCTCTTCCCATTTGCGGCGGTACGCCACGAGAGCGTCGGCGTCGGCGAGATTGATGAAGGCGTCCTTCTCGAAGCGGCGCTCATCGAGCACCAGGCGTTCGACGTTGCCCGCCCGCTGTGCCAACTGCACGTCGTTCGCCACCGCGCGGCTCGCCGTGCCGTACATCAGGTTCAGCGCGAGCACCCCGACTGCCGCGCACGCGACCAGCAGGCCGAGCAGCGTCGAGAAGCCGATGGCCAGCCGGCCGAGAATGCTGAAGCGCTCGAGCATAGGGTCTCCACTGGCTCCTGCTGGTCCGGCGAATGCGCGACCGTACCGGCGAGCACGGCGCTCCGCATACGAATGGGTAGCGACAGTGGCTATCTGAACTGAATCGAAACGACCTAAGGATTTCGCTGAATCACCACGCGCCGGCCCCTCAACCCGACGCGAGGCGGGGCCGCGTCGCGTCGCAGGTCTTGGCACCTGGACCGCCGTGCCTGGCCGGCTCTGTGGACCCGCGCGGCGGCCACCCGGATCGCGAGAATCAATCGGACCGATGATCGGTGGAGCAGGAAGGACGACGCGCGATCGGCGCCGCGGGACGCGCGGCGAAGGAGCGGCCTACGTGATGGGTCAGCCTTCAGTCGACGGGCTCGACGCCCTTCCGTCGTGACCC
>JAFEDP010000740.1 GCA_018241545.1 Pseudomonadota bacterium | reverse complement strand
GGCTGGGGGCGGAAGATGTAGTAGCCCTGCGCCTGGTCGCAGCCGTGGCTGCGCAGCATCTCGAGCTGCTCGGCGTTCTCGACGCCCTCGGCGATGACCTTGAGCCGCAGCTCGCGCGCCATGGCGATGATGGCCGCGCAGATCGCCTTGTCGTCGGGCTTGACGTGCAGGTCGCGCACGAACGAGCGGTCGATCTTGAGCGCATCCAGCGGCAGCTGGCGCAGGTAGCCCATCGAGGAGTAGCCGGTGCCGAAGTCGTCGACGGACAGCGCGATCCCCGCGGCGCGGAACTTGGCGAGGCTGGTCGCCGTGTCGTCGAGGTTGCGCATCAGCGTGCTCTCGGTGATCTCCATCTGCAGCTGCCCGGGCTTCACGCCGTGGCTGAACAGCGTGCGCAGCACCGAGTCGGCGAAGCCGGGCCGCGAGAACTGGTGCGCCGACACGTTCACCGCGATCGTCAGGTGGCCGAGGCCCTGCCGCGCCCAGGCGCCGAGCTGCAGGCAGGCCTCGCGGATCACCCAGTCGCCGAGCGCGACGATGAGCCCGGTCTCCTCGGCCACCGGGATGAACGTGTCGGGCGGGATCCAGCCGCGCAGCGGGTGCTTCCAGCGCAGCAGCGCCTCGACGCCGACCACCGCCCCGCTCGTGAGCTCGAGCTTGGGCTGGTAGTGGAGCTCGAACTCGTTCGCCTCGAGCGCGCGGCGCAGGTCGGTCTCGAGCTCGAGGCGGCTCAGCGAGCGGGCGGCCATGGCCGCCTCGAAGAAGGCGTGGCCGTTCCGGCCGAGGTCCTTGGCGTGGTACATCGCCATGTCGGCCTTGACCAGCAGGTCGTCGATGTCGGCGCCGTCGCGCGGGAACAGCGCGATGCCGATGCTCGGCGTCACCACCATGCGATGGCCGGCGCACTCGACGGGCTCGGAGAGCAGGTGCTGCACGCGCTCGGCGACGGCGACGATCTGCGCCTCGCTCGCGAGGCCCGTCAGCAGGATCACGAATTCGTCGCCGCCGATCCGGGCGATCCGGGTCGAGCGCCGCGCGGCGCCGGCCGCGTCGGCCGCCGCCGGATCCTCGCGACGGATGCCGCGCTCGAGGCGCTGCGCGACGCTGCGCAGCAGCGCATCGCCGACGGCATGGCCAAGGTTGTCGTTGATGCGCTTGAAGCGGTCGAGGTCCAGGTAGAGGAGGGCGGCGCCGTCGGCGGCGGCGGCGAGCTCCCGGAGCGCAAGCGCCGCGTCGCGGCGGAACAGCTGCCGGTTGGGGAGCTTGGTCAGGACGTCGTAGTACGCGAGGTACT
>JAFEDP010000073.1 GCA_018241545.1 Pseudomonadota bacterium | reverse complement strand
GGTGCCGGCGCGACGCCGGCGGCGGCGCCGCGCGCGCCGTCCGACCCCGCCTTCCTGCAGTACACCGGCGGCACCACCGGCGTCTCCAAGGGCGCGGTGCTGACGCAGCGCAACGTGCTCGCGGACATCGCGCAGCAGCTCGCGTGGAGCGCGCCGTTCGTGCCGGACGCGCTCGCCCCGCACCGGGCGATCACGGCGCTGCCGCTCTACCACATCGCCGCGCTGATGGCGGGCCTGTTCCGCCAGCTGCTGCACGGCGGCAGCTGCATCCTGATCCGTGACCCGCGCAACCTCGACGAGCTGGTCGACACGATGGTCGGCCAGCGCTTCACGCAGATGGGCGGCGTCAACACCCTGTACGCCGCGCTGCTCGCCCACCCGCGCATCGCCGAGGTCGACTGGTCGCAGTGCTTCATCGCCGGTGCCGGCGCGACCGCGACCCAGCAGGCGATCGTCGACCGCTTCCAGGCGCTCAGCGGGCTCAGCATCGTCGAGGGCTACGGCATGACGGAGACCTGCTGCTACATCAGCCAGCAGCCGCTCGACGGCCGGCCGTTCAACGGCAGCGCCGGGCTCCCCTATCCGCTGACCGAGATCTCGATCCGCGGGCCCGACGACCGCGAGCTCGGCCTCGGCGAGCCGGGCGAGATCTGCGTGCGCGGGCCGCAGGTGATGGCCGGCTACTGGAACCGCCCCGACGAGACCGCCAAGGTCATGACCCGCGACGGCTACCTGCGCAGCGGCGACATCGGCACGATCGACGCGGCCGGCTACCTCAGGATCTCGGACCGCAAGAAGGACATGATCCTCGTGTCGGGCTTCAACGTGTACCCGAACGAGATCGAGGCGGTGCTGCTCGCGCACCCGAAGGTGCTCGAGGCCGCGGTCGTCGCGGTCCCGGATGCGCACTCGGGCGAGCTGCCGGCGGCGTTCGTCGTGCGGCGCGACGCGACGCTGACCGAGGCGGAGCTGCGCGCCCACTGTGCGCAGGAGCTCACCGGCTACAAGCGCCCGGTGCGCTTCGAGTTCCGCGAGCGGCTGCCGAAGACACCGGTCGGCAAGATCCTGCGCCGCGCGCTGCGCGACGAGGCGCGGGCGCCGACCGCATGAACAGCACCCCGGAGGACCCTCCCGTGAGCCAGCCGTACTGGAACGCCGGCGTGCGCCGGCTCGCCGCGCTCGCCGCCTTGGCCGCGCTGGCCACGGCGGCCGCCGCCGCCGAGCCGCGCTATACCGCGGAGGGTGACCTGCTCGCGCCCGCCGACTACCGCGAGTGGGTGTTCCTGAGCGCCGGGCTCGACATGAGCTACTTCCCGGGCGCCAGCGGGCACTCGACCTTCGACAACGTGTTCGTCGAGCCGGAGGCGTGGCGCGCGTTCAAGGCGAGCGGGCACTGGCCGGACGGCACGATCCTCGCCAAGGAGGCGCGCAGCGCGACCGGCAAGGGCTCGATCAACCGGCGCGGCCGCTTCCAGAGCGGTGCGGCGCTCGACGTCGAGTTCCACGTGCGCGACAGCCGGCGCTTCCCGGGCGGCTGGGCGTTCTTCATCCTGGGCGCCGACGGGCGCGCCGCGCACGTCGCGGAGACGGCGGACTGCTACACCTGCCATCGCGAGCACGGCGCGCTCGACACCACCTTCGTGCAGTTCTACCCGACGGCGCGGCCGATCGCCGAGCGCGCGGGCAGCTACCGCGGCGACTGACGGGCCGGCAGGCAGGCGGGCGCGCCGGCGCGGCTCGCGCTCCCGGCGCGACGGAGTCAGGCGGCCGTCGGGGCCTCGTCCGCGCCGCCGTCCATGCCGAGCTCGCGCATCTTGCGCGTCAGCGTGTTGCGGCCCCAGCCGAGCACCCGGGCCGCGTCCTGGCGCCGGCCCTCCGAGCGCGCGAGCGCGACGCGGATCAGCGTGCGCTCGAACTCCGGCAGCGCCTCGTCGAGCAGCGGCGCGCCGCCCGCCTGGGCGCGGGCGCGCGCCCACTGCTCGAGCGCGCGGGCCCAGTCGTCCTGCGGCTCGGCGCGCGGCAGGCTGCCGAGCTCGGCCGGAAGGTCCTCGGCGCGGATCTCGCTGCCGGGCGCCGCCACCGTGAGGCGGCGGCAGACGTTGACGAGCTGGCGCACGTTGCCGGGCCACTCCGCGGCGAGCAGCAGCCGCTCGGCCGGCGGCGACAGCGCCTTGGGCTCGACGCCGAGCTCGCGCGCCGCCGCGACCAGGTAGTGCCGCAGCAGCTCCGGGATGTCCTCGCGCCGGGCGCGCAGCGGCGGCAGCGCGATGCGGATCACGTTGAGCCGGTGCAGCAGGTCCTCGCGGAACTGCCCGGACGCGACCCGCGCCTCGAGGTCCTGGTGGGTCGCGGCGATCACGCGCACGTCGACCCGGATCGGCGTGTTGCCACCGACGCGGTAGAACTCGCCCTCGGCGAGCACGCGCAGGAGGCGCGTCTGCAGCTCGCGCGACATGTCGCCGATCTCGTCCAGGAACAGCGTGCCGCCGTCGGCCTGCTCGAAGCGGCCGCGGCGCAGGCTGTCGGCGCCGGTGAACGCGCCCTTCTCGTGGCCGAAGAGCTCCGACTCCAGCAGGTCCGGCGTGAAGGCCGAGGTGTTGAGCGCGATGAACGGCTTGCCGGCGCGCGGGCTGTGGCGGTGCAGCGCGCGCGCCACGAGCTCCTTGCCGGTGCCCGACTCGCCCGTGATCAGCACCGTCATCGACGAACGCGACAGCCGGCCGATCGCGCGGAACACCTCCTGCATCGCCGGCGCATGGCCGAGCAGCTCCGGGATCTGGCCGTCCTCGGCCGGGCCGTCGCTGGCCGCGGCCGGCTCGTGCGCCGCGCGACGCACCAGCGCCACCGCCTCGTCGATGTCGAAGGGCTTGGGCAGGTACTCGAAGGCCCCGCCCTGGTAGGCGGCGACGGCGGCCTCGAGGTCGGTGTGCGCGGTCATCACGATCACCGGCAGGCGCGGGTGGCTCGCCTGCACCTCGTCGAGCAGCGCGAGGCCGGACTTGCCGGGCATGCGGATGTCGGTGATCAGCACGTCCGGCTCCTCGTGGCGCAGGGCCGCGAGCGCGGCCGGAGCGGTGTCGAAGGCGCGCGGCGCCATGCCGCTCGCCTTGAGCGCCCGCTCGAGCACCCAGCGGATCGAGGCGTCGTCGTCGACGAGCCAGACGGACAGGGGATCAGGCATCGGTGGCGTCCTCGAACGGCAGCAGCAGCGTGAACAGCGTGCGTCCCGGGCGGCTCTCGAACTCGATCAGGCCGCCGTGGCGCGTGACGAGGTCCTGCGCGACGGCGAGGCCGAGGCCGGTGCCGCCGGGACGGGCGGTGACCAGCGGGTAGAAGATCGTGTCGGCGATCTCCGGCGGCACGCCGGCGCCGTTGTCCTCGAACTGGATGCTGGCGACCACGCGGTGGCGCCGCGTGCCGATCGTCGCGTTGACGACGGCACGGGTGCGCAGCGTCAGGCGGCCGTACTCGCCGAGCGCCTGCACGGCGTTACGCCCGAGGTTGAGCATCGCCTGGATCAGCTGGTCGCGGTCGACGCGCACCGGCGGCAGGCTCGGGTCGTAGTCGCGCACGATGGCGACGCCGCCGGGGGCCTCGCTGCGCAGCAGCTGGTAGACGTGCTGCAGGAGCTCGTGCGGGTTGACCGACACCTTGTTCGGCGGCGCGCCCGGGCCGAGCAGGTTGTCGACGAGTTTGCGCAGCCGGTCGGCCTCGCGAATGATCAGGCGCGTGTAGTCCTTGAGCGTCTCGGCCGGCAGCTCGCGCTCGAGCAGCTGCGCGGCGCCCCGGAGCCCGCCGAGCGGGTTCTTGATCTCGTGGGCGAGCTGCCGGACCATCTGGCGGCTGCCGTCGAGCTGCGCGAGCAGCGCGTTGTCGCGGTTGATGCGCTGCTGGCGCGTGGTGTCGGAGATCTCGAGGACCACGCGGCCACCGTCGACGGGCGAGGCGGTGCAGTCGACGATCAGGTGGCTGTCGTCACGCGTCACCGGCGCGATCCGAAGCTCGCGGTGCGCGATCGGCTCGTGGCCGGCGCGCGCGCGCACCACGATCGCATCGAGCGGCGCGGCCTCGCGCACCAGCTCGCCGAGCGGACGGCCGCGCGCCTGCTTGAGGCCGACCGCGAGCAGCGACTGCGCGGCCGCGTTCAGGTAGGCGACGGTGCCGTCCTCGTCGATGATCGCGACCGCCGTCGCGAGCGCGTCGAGCAGCGTCGCGAACGGAGCGTCCGGCGGGAAGGCCGGCGCCTCACTCAGCACGGGGCACCCCGGCGCGTGGCCGGCTCAGGCCTTGGGCTTCTGCAGCGCGGGCCCGACGGGGGGCTGCGCGATCGAGGTCTGCTTGACGACGAAGCTGACGGTCGGGGAGGTGATCAGCTCGTTGCCCTGCGCGTCGGTCACCGAGGCGCTGAGCGTGTGCTCGCCGCGCGCGATGTCGAGCGTCAGGGGCACGCCCGGGCTCGCCTGCTGCGGTTTGCCGTCGACGACGATCCATAGCGTGTGGCCGTCCGCGAGCGCCGGCTCTAGGGCCGCGCCCACGTCGACGTGGCCGCCGGTGTTCCAGAGGACCGCGCCGTCGGCCGGCGCCGTGATCTCGAGCCGAGTGTAGCCCTGCGCAGGTGCAGCGCGGGCGGCGGGGGCCGCCGGGGCGCCGCTCGTCCGCTGGGCGCCGGACTGGTAGGTCTGCGCGGCGGCGATGCGGACCTTCTGCGAGCCTGGCTCGGGATGGTCGGAGTAGTGGGTGACGCCGTTGGCGTCGACCCACTTGTAGAGCGTCGTGGCGCCGGGCGCGAGGCCCGCGCCAAGCAGCAGCACCGCGCCGAGGAGCGACCGGCCGAGGGTGAGATGCCAGGAGCGCATGAACTCAGCATAGCCCTTCGCCTGCGGTGTGACAAAGAACCGGGCCGGCAGCCGCCCGCGGGGGCCGGGATCCGCGCGGCGCGTCACGAAATCCGGGGCGCCGGGGCGGGCGGGCCCGCCCCGGCGCCGGCGGCGTTCAGACGCTGTAGTACATGTCGAACTCGATCGGGTGCGTGGTCATCCGCAGGCGCGTGACCTCCTGCATCTTGAGGGCGATGTAGGCGTCGATGACGTCGTCGGTGAACACGCCGCCGCGCTTGAGGAACTCGCGGTCCTTGTCGAGGTACTCGAGCGCCATGTCGAGCGAGTGGCACACGGTCGGGATGTGCTTGGCCTCCTCGGGCTCCAGGTCGTACAGGTCCTTGTCGGCCGGGTCGCCCGGGTGGATCTTGTTCTGGATGCCGTCGAGGCCCGCCATCATCATCGCCGCGAAGGCGAAGTACGGGTTGGCGCAGGAGTCGGGGAAGCGCACCTCGATGCGGCGCGCCTTCGGGCTCGACACCCACGGCACCCGGATCGAGGCCGAGCGGTTGCGCGCGGAGTAGGCGAGCATGACCGGCGCCTCGAAGCCCGGCACCAGGCGCTTGTAGCTGTTGGTGGCGGGATTGGTGAACGCGTTCAGTGCGCGCGCGTGCTTGATGATGCCGCCGATGTAGTAGAGGCAGGTCTCGGAGAGGCCCGCGTACTTGTCGCCGGCGAAGATGTTCTTGCCGTCCTTCGACAGCGACTGGTGCACGTGCATGCCGCTGCCGTTGTCGCCGACCAGCGGCTTGGGCATGAACGTCGCCGTCTTGCCGTAGCCGTGCGCGACGTTGAGGATCGCGTACTTGAGGATCTGCACCTCGTCGGCCTTCTTGACGAGCGTGTTGGCGCCGACGCCGATCTCGCACTGGCCGCCGGTCGCGACCTCGTGGTGGTGCACCTCGACCTTGAGGCCGAGCTCCTCGAGCGCCGAGCACATCGCGCCGCGGATGTCCTGGTAGGCGTCGACCGGCGGCACCGGGAAGTAGCCGCCCTTGACGCCCGGGCGGTGGCCGCGGTTGCCGTCGGCGAGCTCGCTGCCCGAGTTCCACGCGCCCTGCACGGAGTTGATCGCGTACGAGGCCGAGTGCATCTCGGCGCCCCACTTGACGTCGTCGAAGATGAAGAACTCGTTCTCGGGGCCGAACAGCGCCGAGTCGGCGATGCCGGTGCTCTTGAGGTAGGCCTCGGCGCGCTTGCCGAGCGAGCGCGGGTCGCGCTCGTAGCCCTGCATCGTGGCCGGCTCGATGATGTCGCAGCGCAGGTTGACCGTGGTCTCCTCGAAGAACGGGTCGAGGATCGCGGTCGAGGCGTCCGGCATCAGGATCATGTCGGACTCGTTGATGCCCTTCCAGCCGGCGATCGAGGAGCCGTCGAACATCTTGCCGTCGACGAAGAACTCGTCCGTCACGTAGCGCGACGGGATCGTGACGTGCTGCTCCTTGCCGCGCGTGTCCGTGAAGCGCAGGTCGGCGTACTTGACCTCGCGGTCCTTGATCAGCTTCACCACATCGGCAGGCGTCGTCATCGCAAACCTCCAGGTGGACGGACAGTGGCTCGGAATCGAGGCCCAAGGGAGTGCATGAAGCGTGCCGATGCACCCGGATGGCGCAGAATCAGTGGCTTAGCGCGTCCCGGTAGCCGACGAGGCCGGCACAACGCACCATTATAGTGCGATTTCTCGCCGATGGTGCACTATATTGGGGCGCCGATCGGTGTGGCGCCCCGCCGGGGTGCGCCGGGTCAGTGGGGCGGGAACTCCGGGAACTGCGCCCGCAGCCGCTTCTTGTCGAGCTTGCCGGTCGCCCCGAGCGGCATCTCGCTGACGAACACGACGTCGTCCGGCATCCACCACTTCGCGATCTTGCCCTCGAGGAACGCCAGGAACTCCTCCCGCGTGGCCGTCTCGCCGGGCTTCAGCTTCACGATGAGCAGCGGCCGCTCGCGCCACTTGGGGTGCGGCACCGCGATCACCGCGGCCATCAGCGCCTTCGGGTGGCCGGCGGCGATGTTCTCGACCTCCACCGAGCTGATCCACTCGCCGCCCGACTTGATCAGGTCCTTGGCGCGGTCGGTGATCTGCAGGTAGCCCTCGGCGTCGATCGTGCCGATGTCGCCGGTGTCGAAGTAGCCCTCCGCATCCAGCACCGAGCGCTCGCCATCGCCGAAGTAGCGCTCGAGGATCGCCGGACCGGCGACCTTGAGGTAGCCCGACTGGTGGCCGTCGTGCGGCAGGCGCCGCCCCGCGTCGTCGGTGATCTTCATGTCGACCCCGAACGGGACGCGCCCCTGCTTGAGCGAGTAGCCGAGCTGCGCCTCCGGGTCGAGCGCCGCCACCGCCGCGGTGTGCCGGCCCGAGGCCGTGCCGATCGGCGACATCTCGGTCATCCCCCAGCCGTGCAGGACCTCGACGCCGTGCTCGTCGCGGAACGCGCGCATCACCGCCTCGGGGCAGGCGCTGCCGCCGATCAGCACGCGCTTGAGGCTCGACAGGCGCAGCCGCTTGCCGCGCAGGTAGTCGAGCAGCAGCTGCCACACGGTCGGCACGCCGCCGCAGAACGTCACCTGCTCCTGCTCGAGCAGCTCGTACAGCGAGGGCGGGTCGAGCTTGGGGCCGGGCAGCACGAGCTTGGCGCCGGCCGCCATCACCGCGAACGGCAGTCCCCAGGCGTTGGCATGGAACATCGGCACGATCAGCATCGCGGTGTCGCGCGCCGCCAGCCCGAAGGCCTCGTAGGTGCCGACCATCAGCGTGTGCAGCACCTGCGAGCGGTGCGAGTACTGCACGCCCTTGGGGTTGCCGGTGGTGCCGGACGTGTAGCACAGCCCCGCGGCCGAGTGCTCGCTGAACTCGCCCCAGCGCACGTCGGCGGACTGCCCGCCGATCAGCGCCTCGAAGTCCGCGTCGGCGCCCGGCGGCCGGCCGGCGGCGTCGCTCAGGTAGACGACCCGCTCGAGCGCCGGGCATTTCGGCCGCAGGCGCTCGACGATCGGCGCGAACTGCGGGTCGGCGAGGAGCCAGCGGTCGGCGGCGTGGTTGAGGATGTAGCTGAGCTGCTCGTCGAAGAGGCGCGGGTTGACCGTGTGGCAGACCGCGCCGATCCCCATGATCCCGTACCACGCCTCGACGTGGCGCAGCGTGTTCATCGCGAGCGTCGCGACCCGGTCGCCGGGACGGATCCCGCCCGCGAGCAGCGCCGCGGAGCACTGGCGCGCGCGCCGCTCGAGGCTCGCGTAGTTCGAGCGCGTCACGCGCCCGTCGGCGTCGCGGCTGACGACCTCGCGCGCACCGTGCCAGCGCGCGGCGTGGACCGCGAAGCGGTCGACCGTCATCTCCCAGTGCTGCATCCGATCGTCGACGTCTTGGGCGCCGTTCCGATTCATCCGCCAATCCCCCTGCCACCGACCATGGCGACCGTGGCGGGCAACCATACCCGATCGGGCGGCCGCGCGCGCTCCGCTATAATCTGCGCTCGACGCTGCCGGGCTGCCGGCGACAATCGCTCGAGGCAACCGATGGCCCCCGCCGGGACTCGCCCCCGAACCTTCCAGGACCTGATCTTCGCGCTGCAGCGCTACTGGGCCGACCAGGGCTGCGTGCTGGTGCAGCCCTACGACATGGAGGTCGGTGCCGGCACGTTCCACACCGCGACCTTCCTGCGCGCCGTGGGCCCCGAACCCTGGAGCGCCGCCTACGTGCAGCCGTCGCGCCGCCCGACCGACGGGCGCTACGGCGAGAACCCGTTCCGTGGTCAGCGGTACTACCAGTTCCAGGTCGCCATCAAGCCCTCGCCGCCGAACTTCATCGACCTGTACATGGGCTCGCTGGCGGCGCTCGGCTTCGACCCGCGCACGCACGACATCCGCCTCGTCGAGGACAACTGGGAGTCGCCGACCCTCGGCGCCTGGGGGCTCGGCTGGGAGATCTGGCTGAACGGCATGGAGATCACGCAGTTCACCTACTTCCAGCAGGTGGGCGGCCTCGACTGCCAGCCGGTCATGGGCGAGATCACCTACGGCCTCGAGCGCCTGGCGATGTACCTGCAGGGCGTCGAGAGCATGTTCGACCTGACCTGGACGGACGGACCGCTCGGGCGCGTGACCTACGGCGACGTCTACCACCAGAACGAGGTGGAGCAGTCCCGGTACAACTTCGAGGTCGCCGACACCGACGAGCTCTTCCGCCAGTTCGACGCCCACGAGCGCGAGTGCCAGCGCTGCCTCGCGCTCGCGCTGGCGCTGCCGGCCTACGAGCGCATGCTCAAGACCTCGCACACCTTCAACCTGCTCGATGCGCGGCGCGCGATCTCGGTCACCGAGCGGCAGCGCTACATCCTCAGGGTGCGCACGCTGGCGCGCGGCGTCGCCGAGGCCTACTACAAGAGCCGCGAGGCGCTCGGCTTCCCGATGCTCAAGACCGTGGTGCCGCGCGTCGACCCGCCGGCCGCCCGCGCCGACGCCGCGAGGCTCGCGTGAGCGTGCGCGACCTGCTGGTCGAGATCGGCACCGAGGAGCTGCCGCCCAAGTCGCTGCGCGCGCTGTCGCAGGCCTTCGGCGACGGCGTCGCCACCGGGCTCGGGGCCGCCGGCATCGCCCACGGGCGGCTGCAGCTATACGCCACGCCGCGCCGGCTCGCGGTGCTGGTGCGCCGCGTCGCCGAGCGCCAGCCCGACCAGGAGCTGAAGCGGCGCGGCCCGCCGGTGAGCGCCGCCTTCGGCGCCGACGGCCAGCCGACGCGCGCGGCGACGGCGTTCGCCGAGTCCTGCGGCACGACCGTGGCCGCGCTCGGGCGCGTCACCGAGCCCAAGGGCGAGTTCCTGCACTACGCCGGCGTCAAGCCCGGCGCCGCGACCGCGACGCTGCTCGAGGGCATCGTCGCCACGGCACTCGAGCGGCTGCCGATCGCCAAGCGCATGCGCTGGGGCAGCGGCACCACGGAGTTCGTGCGGCCGGTGCACTGGGTGGTGCTGCTGTTCGGCCACGAGGTGGTGCCGGCGCGCGTGCTCGGCCTCGCCGCCTCGAACCGCACCCGCGGCCACCGCTTCATGGCGCCGCGCGAGATTGCGCTGCGCTCGCCCGGCAGCTACGCGGCGCGCCTCGAGAAGGCCGGCCGGGTGGTCGCGGACTTCGACGTGCGGCGCGAGCGCATCCGCAGCGGCGTGCTGGCGCTCGCCGCCGGGCTCGGCGCCGAGGCGGTGCTGAGCGAGGCGCTGCTCGAGGAGGTCACGGCGCTGGTCGAGTGGCCGGTGCCGCTCGCCGGGCGCTTCGAGGAGCGCTTCCTCGCGCTGCCGCCGGAGGTGCTGATCGCGACGCTGCAGGACCACCAGCGCTACTTCCCGCTGCGCGCGCCGGGCGGCAGCCTGGTGGCGCGCTTCATCACCGTCGCGAACCTCGAGAGCCGCGCGCCCGAGGAGGTCCGCGCCGGCAACGAGCGCGTGGTGCGCCCGCGGCTCGCGGACGCCGCGTTCTTCTGGGAGCAGGACCGGCGCGAGACGCTCGCCGCGCGGCGCGAGGCGCTCAAGGCGGTCACGTTCCAGGCGCAGCTCGGCTCGTACTTCCAGAAGAGCGAGCGCGTCAAGGCGCTCGCGGTCGCGCTCGCGCCGCTCGCGGGCGCCGAGGCCGCGCTCTGCGCGCGCGCGGCCGAGATCGCCAAGTCCGACCTGCTGACCGGGCTGGTCGGCGAGTTCCCGGAACTGCAGGGCACGATGGGCAGCTACTACGCGCGCCACGACGGCGAGGACGCCGCGGTGGCGGCGGCGATGGCCGAGCAGTACCAGCCGCGCTTCGCCGGCGACGCGCTGCCCGGCGGCGCGGTCGGCACCGCGCTCGCGCTCGCCGACAAGCTCGACACGATCGTCGGCATCTTCGCGATCGGCCAGAAGCCCTCTGGCACCAAGGACCCATTCGCGCTCCGGCGCCTCGCGCTCGGCGTGCTCAGGATCCTGCTCGAGAGGCGGCTCGATCTCGACCTGCCGGCGCTGGTGCGCCACGCGCTCGCGCTCGCGCACGCCGACATCGCGCTCACGGCCGCCGGGCGCGCGCCGGCGGCGAAGGCCGCGCCGGCCCCGGCCGGCGACGTCGCGGCCGAGGTGTACGACTACGTGTTCGAGCGGCTGCGCGCGCACTACCTCGAGGGCGACGGCGGCATCACGACCGAGATGTTCGA
>JAFEDP010000739.1 GCA_018241545.1 Pseudomonadota bacterium | reverse complement strand
GGTCGCCGCGCACGATCAGCGGCGCCTCGTAGCGGTGACGCTCGACCTCGAGCCGCACGAGGTAGCGACCCGGCGCGACCAGCGGCCCGAACGGCTCGCGCGGCGTCGCGCCCGGCACGGCCGAGATCGGGTAGCCGTGGGCGTTGGTGAAGGGCGCGGTGGCGCGCAGGTCCCACACGAAGCGGTGCATGCCGGGGGCGCGCGACGGGCCGCGCGTCACGGCCGACCAGTACGGCGGGATCCGCTGGCGCGCCAGTTCCTCGGGCGAGGGGTCCGGCGGGTCGTCGCTCGCGTAGCGGCGCAGGACCTTGCCCTCCCCGTCCAGCACCTCGAGCACCACCTCGCCGCGCGCCTCGTGCGGCAGGAAGTACTCGATCACGGCGCCGGCCGGCGGGTTGGCGGCCAGCGGCTCGTCGGGCGGGATCGGCGTGTCGCTCCAGGTGCTGCGCGCGACCCGGGTCGCGGTCGCGGGTGCCACCAGGAACGCGTCCTTGAGGCGTCCGGCCTCGAGCTGGCGCAGGCGCGAGACGTCGTCGAGCACCCAGAAGCCACGGCCGTGCGTCGCGGCCACGAGATCGGTGCCGTGCACGAGCAGATCGCGCACCGAGGTGCGCGGCAGACCGTGGCCGAGCGCGTCCCAGTGCCCGCCGTCGTCGAACGACACCCACACGGCGCGCTCGGTGGCGGCGTACAGCAGGCCGTGCCGCACCGGGTCCTCCCGCAGCGCGTTGACCGGCGCGTCCTCGGGCAGGCCCGCCGCGACCGGCTGCCAGGTGCGCCCGCCGTCGTGGGTGCGGTACGCGTACGGATGCCAGTCGTCGAGGCGCATGCGGCTCACCGACACGTAGGCGCTGTCGGCGTCGAAGTGCGAGGCCTCGATCTGCGTGATCTTGCTCCACGGGCCGACCCCGGGCGGCGTGACCGCGCTCCAGTGCGCGCCGCCGTCGCGCGTCAGCCACAGGAGGCCGTCGTCGGTGCCGGCCCACAGCGTGTCGACCGCGACCGGCGAGGCGGCGACCGAGTAGATGACGCCACGCTGCTTCTCGGCGCCCTCGAGGTGGCGCGGGCCGACGCTGTCGGGCAGCACCGGCTCCACCCGCGTCAGGTCCGGGCTCACCGTGCGCCAGTGCGCCCCGCCGTCGCTGGTCTTCCACAGCACGTTGGTCGCGTAATAGAGCGCGTGCGGATCGAGCGGCGAGAACAGCAGCGGCTCGGTGCGGTCGGCGCGCACGTCCGGGCCCTTGACCGGCACCGGCGTGACGTTCTGCACCTGCCCGGTGGAGACGTGGAACTTCG
>JAFEDP010000738.1 GCA_018241545.1 Pseudomonadota bacterium | reverse complement strand
CGACCGCGATGCCCGGCAGCAGCGCCGCCAGCACGGCCGCCGGCAGCGCGGTCGAGGCATCGCGCGCCGCCGCCCGCAGCGCCGCGCGCGCGTAGCCGAGCAGCAGCAGCGGCGCGCGCAGTGCCTCGCTGGCGGCGACCAGGCGCTCGGCCACCAGCGCGATCAGGATCGCGAGGAAGTTCATGCGACCGCCCGCCGGCAGGCGAGCGCGAGCGCGGTGCGCAGCCGGCCCCAGTCGAAGGCCGGCCCCGGGTCGGTCTTGCGCACCGGGGCGATGTCGCTGTGGCCGGTGACCGCCTCGGGCGACAGCGTCGGGTAGGCCCGCACCAGCGCCGCGACGACGCCGGCCAGCCGCTCGTACTGCACGTCCTCGTAGGGCACCTCGTCCGCGCCCTCGAGCTCGATGCCGACCGAGAAATCGTTGCAGGCGACGCGGTGGCCCCAGCGCGAGGCGCCGGCGTGCCAGGCGCGCTGGTGGAACGGCACGAACTGCACCAGCTCGCCATCGCGGCGGATCAGCAGGTGCGCCGACACCCGCAGCTCGTGGATCGTCGCGAAGTACGGGTGCGCCTCCGGCGGCAGCGTGTTCAGGAACAGCCGCTCGATCCACGGGCCGCCGAACTCGCCGATCGGCAGGCTGATGCCGTGCACCACCACGAGGTCGAGCGTCGCCCCCGGCGGGCGCGGATCCTGGTTCGGCGAGGGCACCTGGCGCGCCGGGACGAGCCAGCCGCGGCCGACGTCGATCGACAGGTCCGGGCCCCGGTTCATGGGCCGAGCTTACGGCACCGGCGGGCGGCGCGGAATCGGCGCGCTCGGTACACTGCGACCGGAGTCCCCGCCCATGCCCGCCCCCACCCCCCGCCGACCGCCGCGCCGCACCACCGCCCCGGGGCCGCCGTGCGCCTGACGCGCGTGTGCGTGGCCGGGCCGCTCGCGGCCGGGCTCGAGCTCGAGCTCGAGCCCGGCGCGGCGCAGCACCTGACGCGCGTGCTGCGCCTCGAGCGCGGCGCGCCGCTCGCGCTGTTCGACGGCGCCGGCAGCGAGCACGACGCCACCCTCGCCGCGGTCCGCGACGGGCGCGCGACCGTCACGGTCGGCGCCGCGCGCGTGCCGCTGCCGGAGTCGCCGCTCGCGATCACGCTCGCACAGGGGGTCTCGCGCAGCGAGCGCATGGACTACGCGCTGCAGAAGGCGACCGAGCTCGGCGTCGCCCGCATCGTGCCGCTGCTGTGCGAGCGCAGCGTGGTGCGCCTCGACGCCGCCCAGGCCGCGCGCAAGCTCGAGCACTGGCGCG
>JAFEDP010000737.1 GCA_018241545.1 Pseudomonadota bacterium | reverse complement strand
CGCCGTGCGGGATGGCGGCGGCGACCGCGACACCGGCGAGGGCCGCGTGCACCCCGGCGGCGTGCACCGCGGCCCACAGCGGCACGCCGACCGCGAGGTAGGCGGGGAGCGCACGTACGCCGCGCGCGTTCATGAGCGCCAGCGCGCCGGCGCCGGCGGCGGCGAGCGCGAGCGGCAGCGGCTCGAGCGCGCCGCTGTAGTAGACGCCGATCAGCACCACGGCGCCCAGGTCGTCGAGGGTCGCGAGCGCCGTCAGGAACACGCGCAGCGAGACCGGCACCCGCGGGCCGAGGGCCGCGAGCACGCCGAGCGCGAAGGCGATGTCGGTCGCCGTCGGGATGCCCCAGCCCGGCGCCAGCGCGGGCGCGCCGCGCGCGCAGCCGAGGTAGACGAGCGCCGGCAGCGCCATGCCGCCGAGCGCCGCGATCGCGGGCAGCGCCGCGCGCCGCCGCGTGCCGAGCTCCCCGCCGAGGAGCTCGCGCTTGAGCTCGAGGCCCGCCAGCAGGAAGAACAGCGCCATCAGCGCGTCGTTGATCCAGCCGAGCACGCTGAGCCGCAGGGCGGCCGGGCCGAGCGGTGTGGCGAGCACCGCGCGGTACAGCGGCGCAGCCGCGGAGTTGGCGAGCGCGAGGGCGGCGAGGGTCGCGACGCCGAGGCAGGCGCCCGCCGCGGCCTCGAGCCGCAGGAAGTCGCGCAGCAGCGAGCGCGGCCGTCGCAGCCAGTGCATCGCGCGGCCTACTCGAGCGTCGCCAGCTCGAGGTCGACCTGCGCCGGCAGCGCCTCGGCGACGATGAGCGCGGCGCCGTCCGGGGCGAGCGCGAGCCCGGAGTCCGGCAGCAGCGCCGGCAGCGGCTGCAGCAGCGCGAGGTGCGCGTCGGTCAGCGAGAAGCGCGCCAGCCGCGGCGGGCCGTCGGCCGGCCGCACCGGGAAGTACACGGCGTCGGCGGCGACCTCGAGGTTGCGGAAGTCGAGCGGCGCGAGCTCGGGCGAGATCAGCGCGTCGTCGCCGCCGGGCTCCTTGCCGCGCTGCCACAGGCCGCGGCGGTCCGGGCGCACGAAGAACAGCGTGTCGCCGCTCCTCGCCTCGACCGCCGCGAGGCCGCCGTCGCTCGTGACCTGCTCCGGCGCGCCGTCGCCGGGCCAGGGCTGGCGCCAGATCTGCCAGCGGCCGGAGCGCGCCGAGCCCACGTACAGCCAGCGGCCGTCGCGCGAGAACGAGGGCGCGCGGCTCTTGCCGTCGTGGGTGGCCGGTCGCTCGCTGCCCGTGCCGACGTCGACGACCCAGACGTCGAGCGCCTGGTC
>JAFEDP010000736.1 GCA_018241545.1 Pseudomonadota bacterium | reverse complement strand
CGAGCACGGCGTTGAGCGGCGTGCGGATCTCGTGGCTCATGTTCGCGAGGAACGCGCTCTTGGCGCGGGTGGACGACTCGGCCTGGGCGCGGGCGAGCTCGAGCTCGGCGGTGCGCTGGCGGACGATCTCCTCGAGGTGCATCCGGTGGCGCTCGAGCTCGGCGTCGGCGCGCCGGACGGCGGTGACGTCGCGCGCGCTCGCGACCGAGCCGACCACCCGACCCGTCGTGTCGCGCAGCGGCGCGTAGGTGTAGCAGCCGATCCAGCGCTCGCCGGTGTCGCGGCGGCGCAGCTCGAACTCGACGTTGCTGCCGTGCTCGCCGCGCAGCGCGCGCGCCACCACCCGGTCGTGCGCCGGTACCGGCTCGCCGCTCGGGTAGAACACCTCGAGGATCGCCGGGTACTCGTCGGCGCTGCGCGGGCAGTCGGCCTTGCTCGCGAAGCGGTGGAAGGTTGCGAAGGCGTCGTTGAAGTCGACCAGGCGGCCGTCGGTATCGACGATGTACACCGCATCGGCCATCGCATCGAGCGCAGCCTCCAGCTTGGCCTTGCCCTCCTGCAGCGAGCGCTCCTGGCGCTTGCGGGCGGTGACGTCCTCGCCGACCAGCACGAACTCGCCGGGCGCGGGGCTGTAGGCGAGCGTCCGGTACCACAGGTCGCGGGTCGGGTCGGCCGTCTCCCAGCGCTCGCTGCCGCCGCTGCGCACGACCGACTCGTAGATCGCGAGGTCGCCGCGATGGCGGTCGGCGTAGTCCGGCACCCACTCGCTGATGCGGTGCCCGGCGACGTCCGTGCGGCCGACCGAACGCTCGAAGGCGGGGTTCGCCTGCAGGAACTCGACGTCGATCGCCCGCTCGCCGTCGAACACCAGGCGGCAGTGCGCCATCGCGTGCGGCAGGTGCGCGAACAGCGTGCGCAGCATCGTCTCGCTCTGGGCGATGGTCTCGAGCGCCTGCCGCCGCTCGGTGACGTCGAGGGCGGTCGTCAGCAGGTACTCGACGCTGGCGCGCCGCACCGGCCGCATCGACACCAGCAGGATGCGCGGCGTGCCGTCGGCGCAGCGCGCGCGCAGCTCGAAGTCGCGGACCTCGCCCTCCCGGCGCACCATGCGCAGCAGGAAGTCGCGGTCGGCCGCGTCCGCGTAGAAGCCGATGGCGACACCGGTCCGACCGACCACCGCGGCGCGCTCGTAGCCGAGCATCGTGCACATCGCGGGATTGACCTCGATGACGCGGCCGTCGGAGGCGCGGCTGAGGACCAGGCCCGCCGGGCACAGCTCGAAGACGCTGGCGAGCAGGTCGTC
>JAFEDP010000735.1 GCA_018241545.1 Pseudomonadota bacterium | reverse complement strand
GCTCGCGCGGGCACTCGGCGCTCGCGACCGCGAGGACCCGGAGACCCTCCGCCGCCATCGCCGCGACCTCGCGCTCGAGCGCCGCGTGGGCGGCGGGCTCGAGGCGGCAGAGCGCGAGGATCGCCTCCGGCGCGCCCTTGGCGGCCACCCGGCAGGTCGCAGCGCCTGGCGCCGCCCAGGCGAGCGACATCGCGAGCAGCTCCGCCGAGAGCGGGTACTCGCGTACGAGCGCGAGCGGCTCGGCCGGGCGCGGCGCGAGCTGCGCGTGCGCCGCGTGCAGCGCCCGCTCCATCGGGTCGAAGGCCTGCGGGCGGCTCGCGAGGCGGGCGGCCTCGAGCAGCGTGCGGAACGCCTCCGGGATCGGCGTGACGGCGCCGCCCGCGAGCAGCCGCTCGTGGCCGGCGATGAGACGGGCGACTGCCATGCGGTTCTCGGTGAGCGTGCCGGTCTTGTCGACGCACAGCACCGTGGCGGCGCCGAGCGACTCGATCGCGGCGAGCCGGCGCGTCAGCACGCGGCTCCTCGAGATGCGCCAGGCGCCGAGCGCCAGGAACACCGTCAGCACCACCGGGAACTCCTCCGGCAGGATCGCCATCGCCATCGTGAGCCCGGCGAGCAGCCCGTCGCGCCAGCCGCTCGCCGCGGCGCCGTGCCGAAGCGCATAGGCGACGACCACGAGCGCGCAGGCGCCAAGTCCCACGAGCGCGAGCGCGCGCACGACGCGCCCGGTCTCGACCTGCAGCGGCGTGCGCTCGGGGGTGAGCTCGGCGAGCCGGGTGCCGATGCGCCCGAGCTGGGTCGCCGCGCCCGTGGCGAGCACCTCCGCGAGCCCCTGGCCCGCGACGACGAGGGTCCCGGAGTAGAGCGAGGCGAGGCCGTCGCCGCCCGGCGGCTCGAGCGCGTGGGCCTCGCGGGACGGCGCCTTGCGCACCGCCACCGACTCGCCGGTCAGCAGCGACTCGTCGACCGCGAGGTGCGCCGAGCGGCGCAGCAGCGCATCCGCCGGCACCCGGTCGCCCTCGGCGACGAGTACCCAGTCCCCGGGCACGACCTCGCGGCCCGGGATGCGCCGCGCGCGCCCCTCGCGGATCACGAGCGCGCGCGGGCTCGACAGGTCCCTGAGCGCCTCGAGCGCGTGCTCGGTGCGCCGCTCCTGGAACACGGTGATGCCGATCACCACGAACACGAAGCCGAGCAGCAGCGCCGCGTCGCGCGGCTGGCCCATCGACAGATAGAGCGCGCCGGCCGCGAGCAGCATCAGGAGCATCGGTTCGCGCACCACCTCCCAGACGATCGCGAGGAGGCC
>JAFEDP010000734.1 GCA_018241545.1 Pseudomonadota bacterium | reverse complement strand
AGACCGTAGTGCGCGCCCGATGGCGCGTGTGCAGCCGACGCTCCATAGAGGTTCCCGTCTCCGAAGTTCTTATTCGCCCCTAGCGCGGGACTCAGTATGCCTGAGCCCCGGCCGGCGGCGCATGAAGCTGGACGGGCGTTAGGTCAAAAACGCGCTGCAGCACGCGTCCGGCCGCCCGTCGGGCGGCCAGATATATCCATATAATCAATCACTTGGGAGGCTCAGTCGTCCTTGCGGCGGATCGCGAGCTGAACCGGGGCATTGATGCCCATCTTGACACGCTTGCCGGTTCCGCCTAGCAGCGTGATCTGGATCGGGCCGTTGGCGAAGAGCTCCGCGAGCGTCATCTGCGTGTCCGCGCCGTCGGCCGGCTGGATCACGATCGATTCGTCGGCGCGGCGACTCAGTACCAACATGGCCCGGCTCCCCAGCGGCTCAGACGCGGCCCAGCGCGCGCGCGCCGTACGCCGCGGCCGCCGTACCGGCGCGGCCGTAGGTCAGCTCGTCCGCGTGGCCGGTGCGCAGCACGTTGAGGGTCTTGGTCACGCGCCGGCGATGCATGCTCACGATCAGGCCGTTGCGCTCGTTGGCGTCGCGGCAGCGCTCGGCGAGGGCGACGAGGCGGCGCCAGCGGCTCGCGAGAGGACCGGCCTGGCGGGCGTCCTCGCGGTAGCCGGGATCCTCGGTGGCGCGGATGAGCTCGAGCATGTCGGCGCGCGCCGGGCCATAGCCGAGGCCGGCCATCAGCGTGCGGCGCTGGGCGTCGAGGGCGTCGAACTCGCCGACCAGGCGCTCCTTCGTGGCGGTGCTCTCCTCGAGCGCCGCCAGGTCGAAGCCGGTCAGCGTGCCGCGCTCGGACTCGAGCGCGGCGAGCAGCGAGGTGCCGACCGCGATCTGGCGGTCGAGCAGCGACTCGAGTGGGACGAGATCCGTTCGTGCCATGGTCGCCTCAGTGCGCCGGCAGTTCCTGGTCGGCCTGCAGCAGCTTCGCCGCCACCTTCAGGGAATCGACCTTGTAGGTGTTCTGGGCGATCTGGCTCTTGATCGAGTCGACGCGAGCGCCGTCGACGACCGGCGCGGCGGCGATCGCCTCGCCGAGCTTCTGCAGCGTGCGGGCCGAGTTCGTCAGCGTGACCGCGTCACCGCCGGCGGCGGCCGGCGCGGGTGCTGGGCCTTCCCCGGCGACACGCTCGACGCCGCCGGAGCGGGACGAGCCCGTCACCACGGTCGCAGGGGTGCCGTACCCCGTAATTTTGGTCGTCATGTGAGTCACTCCCGGAGCGCGCAGCTCCACATGCTTCGTATCGGTCGGC
>JAFEDP010000733.1 GCA_018241545.1 Pseudomonadota bacterium | reverse complement strand
CTGCACGGCAGCGTCTACGCCGAGAGCGTGATCGGCTGGGCCGCGGCCGACGGCCTGTGCGTGAGGCTTTCGAGCGCGCAGCTGTCGCCGCCGCCCTGCGATGCCGCCGCCGGCGTGCCCACGGTCGCCACGGCGCTGCAGGCGCCCGGCACCTACGAGCGGCTGGTGGACGCCTACTCGGTGCGCAACTACGAGCGCCGGCCGGTGTCCGGGCACGACCAGTTCTTCGCGACCTTCGGGCTGTTCTTCCCCGGCACCCTCGGCCACGAGGGCGAGCTGATCGCCGAGGCGGCGGCGCGCCGCGGAGCCGAGAACACGGTGTACGTGGAGCTCATGCAGTCCTTCGGCATGCCCGAGGCCGCGCACCTCGCCGCCGAGCACCCGGGCCTGTTCGCCGCCGACCGCCCGGTCGAGGCGCTGGCCGCCGATCCCGGCCTCGAGGCGATCGCCGCGCAGGCGCGCAGCCAGCTCGACCGCGCCGAGCACGACTGGCGCGCGCACGCGCACTGCGGCACGGCGGCCGCGGATCCCGGCTGCGGCGTGACCGTGCGCTACCTCGCGCAGGTGATCCGCACGCTGCCCTCCGAACAGGTGCACGCACAGATCGTGCTCGCGTTCCTGCTCGCGGACCGCGACCCGCGCTACGTCGGGCTCAACCTGGTCGCGCCCGAGGACGACCGCCGGGCGCTCGAGGACTACGCGACCCAGATGCAGGAGATCCACCGGCTCGCGCAGCGCTTCCCGCGCGTGCCGGTGAGCCTGCACGCCGGCGAGCTGACGCTCGGGCTGGTGCCGCCGGAGCGCCTGCGCGACCACATCCGCCTGGCGGTCGAGGTCGCCGGCGCGCGGCGCATCGGCCATGGCATCGACGTCGCGCTCGAGGACGGCGCCCGCCAGCTGCTCGGCGAGATGGCGGCCCGCGACGTGCTGGTGGAGATCAACCTGACCAGCAACGCCGTGATTGGCGGCCTCGCCGGGTCGGAGCACCCCTTCATGCTCTACCGGCGCGCGGGCGTGCCGACCGCGCTCTCGGCGGACGACGAGGGCGTGCTGCGCATCGACCTCACGCACGAGTACGTGCGCGCGGCGCTGACGTACCCGCTCGACTACGCCGACTTGAAGGCGCTGTCGCGCAACGCGCTCGCCTACGCGTTCGTGCCGGGCGAGCGCCTGCTGCGCGACACGCGCGGCGGCGCGCGCGTCGCTGCCTGCGCGCACGGCCCGCTCGAGCCGGCGCGCGCCGCGCCGGCCTGCCGGCGCTTCCTCGAGCACAGCGAGAAGGCGCGCCTCGAGGCCGAGCTCGAGCGGCGCTTCG
>JAFEDP010000732.1 GCA_018241545.1 Pseudomonadota bacterium | reverse complement strand
CGGCGCCGAGGGCGCGCTCGGCGGCGCGCTCGGGCGGCTGCTCGCGCTCGCCGAGGCCTACCCCGACCTCAAGGCGAACCAGACCATGGCCGCGCTGATGGAGGAGCTGACCTCCACCGAGAATCGGGTCGCGTTCGCCCGCCAGGCGTACAACGACGCGGTGCTCGGCTACAACAACGCGCGCGAGGTGTTCCCGAACAACCTGGTGGCCGGCACCTTCGGCTTCGCGCCGGCGGCGATGCTCGAGATCGAGTCCCCGGCCAAGCGCGCGGTGCCCGCCGTCCAGTTCGGCTGAGATGGACTTCTTCGCGGCCCAGGCCGCCGCGCACGCGCGCACGCGCGTGCTGCTCGCGGCCTATGCCGCCGCGGTGGCGGTGGTGGTCGGCGCGATCACCTGGGTGGTCGCGTTCCTGTACGCGCTCGTCAGCACCAACATCTACTCGGCCGAGCCCTACTCCGCGCGCCTGCTCGACCACCCGGGCATGCTGGCGGTCACCGCGGCGGGCGTGCTCGGCGTCATCGCGGTCGCGGCGCTGCACCGGATCGCACAGCTCGCCGCCGGCGGCGGCGCGGTCGCGGCCGCGCTCGGCGCCAGCCGCGTCACGCGCGAAACGGCCGACCCGCGGCGCCGGCGGCTGCTGAACATCGTCGAGGAGACCGCGATCGCCTCCGGGGTGCCGGTGCCGGAGGTCTACGTGCTCGACCAGGAGAGCGGCATCAACGCCTTCGCCGCCGGGTTCTCGCCCGCGGACGCGGCGATCACGATCACCCGCGGCGCGCTGGAGCGGCTCGATCGCGCCGAGCTCGCCGGCGTCATCGGCCACGAGTTCAGCCACCTGCTCAACGGCGACATGCGCCTCAACACGCGCCTCGCGGGACCGCTGTTCGGGCTGCTCGTGATCGCGATCGTGGCGCGCTTCACGATGCGCGGCATCGGCGGCAACACCCGGGCCACCCCGTTCCTGGCCGCCGGGCTCCTGATCATGGGGCTCGGCTACGTCGGGGTCCTGCTCGGCCGGCTGCTGCAGGCGGCCATCTGCCGCGAGCGCGAGTACCTCGCGGATGCGGCGAGCGTGCAGTTCACGCGCGACCCGACGGCGCTGCGCGATGCGCTGGTGCGGATCGCGCGCTGCCCGGCCGGCTCGCACCTGCAGGGCGCGGACGGCGAGGACCTGGCGCACCTGTTGCTCGCGCCCGGCCGCGACCGCCTGTTCTCGACCCACCCGCCGCTCGCCGCGCGCATCCGGCGCCTCGACCCGCACTTCGACCTGCGGATCCTCGACCAGCCGGAGCCCGACTCCCACGCCGGGGCCGTC
>JAFEDP010000731.1 GCA_018241545.1 Pseudomonadota bacterium | reverse complement strand
CTCGCTCAAGCAGAACCCGACGCCGCGCAAGCTCGAGGTGCCGCACCCGGCATCGATTCCGCACGCCAACGGGCGCTTCTGGTGCCTGACCTGCCACACCGAGAAGGACATCGACCACCTGCACACGCTCGCCGGGGAGCCGGTCGACTTCAACGACTCCTACCTGGTGTGCGGCCAGTGCCACCCGGCGCGCCAGAAGGACTGGTACTTCGGCGCGCACGGCAAGCGCGCCGACAACTGGCAGGGGCCGCGGCAGATCTACAACTGCACCCACTGCCACAACCCGCATGACCCGCTGATCCCGCCGCACGAGCCGCAGAAGCCGCCGCCGGTGCGCGCGGGCCTGAAGCCCATGTTCGCCGCACCGCCGCGCGCGGCGCCGGCCGCCGCCGCGGCGCCGGCCGAGGCCGCGCCGGCGAGCGTGCAGGAGACGAAGCCGTGAGCGAGATCCCCGAGAAGCCCGACGAGCGCGTCGACCCGGGGCGCCGCCAGTTCCTGGGCACGCTCGCCGCGGCGGGCGGCGCGGTCGCCGCCGGCGCGGCCGGGGCCGCCTGGGGCGGCAGCACCATGAGCGACGTGTTCGCGAGCTTCTTCCAGAAGCACTACCAGGAGATGACGCCCGCCGAGCGCGAGGCGACGCTGAGGCGCATCGAGCGCGACGCCGAGCGGCGCTTCGGCACGAAGCTGAGCTGCAGCGACCCGCCGCCGCTGCCCGGCGTCAAGTTCGGCTACGCGCTCAACATCGCCAAGTGCAAGGGCTACCGCGACTGCGTGGCCGCCTGCATCAAGGAGAACAACCAGGGCCGCGACTCGCAGGTGCAGTACATCCGCGTGCTCGAGCTCGAGCACGGCACGGTCGACCTCGCCAGCGCCGAGCACTACTACGACCCGGCCACCGTGCCGGTGCCCGGCAAGACCTACCTGCCGGTGCAGTGCATGCAGTGCGAGAACCCGCCCTGCGTCAAGGCGTGCCCGGCGAAGGCCACCTGGAAGGAGCCCGACGGCATCGTCGTGATCGACTACGACTGGTGCATCGGCTGCCGCTACTGCATGACGGCCTGTCCCTACTGGGCGCGCCACTTCAACTGGACGGAGCCGCAGCTACCGGCGGCCGAGCTCAACCCGGTCACCAACTACCTCGGCAACCGGCCGCGGCCGCGCGGCGTGGTCGAGAAGTGCCACCTGTGCTCGCAGCGCACGCGCCAGGGACGCCAGCCGGCGTGCCAGGAGGCGTGCCCGACCGCTGCGCGCGTGTTCGGCAACCTGCTGGCTCCGGCCAGCGAGATCCGCTACGTGCTCGAGAACAAGCGCGTGTTCAGGCTG
>JAFEDP010000730.1 GCA_018241545.1 Pseudomonadota bacterium | reverse complement strand
AGATCGTCCTCACGCCCTGAGTCAGACGTTTTCCCACGGCGCGTGGTCGTCGACCACGCCGACGCTGCGCTCGGCCGAGCGCAGCGTGTTGTAGAGCAGCATCGTGACGGTCATCGGGCCGACACCGCCCGGGACCGGCGTGATCAGCGCGGCCTTCTCGCGCACGCCCTCGAAGTCGACGTCGCCGACGATGCGCCCGTCCGGGAGCCGGTTGATGCCGACGTCGATGACGACGGCGCCGGTGCGCACCATCTGCGGCACGATCAGGTTCGGCACGCCCGCCGCGACCACCAGGATGTCCGCGAGCAGCGTGAAGATCGCGAGATCCCGCGTCAGCTTGTGGCAGATGCACACGGTCGCATCCTGCTGCATCAGCATCATCGCAGTCGGCTTGCCGACGATGTTGCTCGCGCCCACCACGACGACGTTGCGGCCGGCGATCTCGACGCGCTCGTGCTCGAGGAGCTTCTGCACCCCGTACGGCGTGCACGGCGGGAACACGGTGGTGCCCGTCATCAGGCCGCCGACGTTGTACAGGTGGAAGCCGTCCACGTCCTTGTCGGCCGAGATGCGTTCCAGCACGCGCCGCATGGCGATGTGCGGCGGCAGCGGCAGCTGCACCAGGATGCCGTGCACGGTCGGGTCGGCGTTCAGCCGGTCGATCTGCGCGAGCAGCGCCTCCTCGGCGATGTCCGCCGGCAGCTCGATGCGCTCGGAGCGGATGCCGATCTCCTCGCAGGCGCGCACCTTGTTGCTGACGTAGAGGCGCGAGGCCGGGTTACTGCCCACCAGGATCACGGCGAGCCCGGGCTGCAGCGCGTGTCCGGCCATCAGGCGGCGCACGCGCGCCTGGTACTCGCCGCGCAGCTTCTTGGCCACCGCCTTGCCGTCAATGATTCGCGCCGTCATCTTCGCCGCCCCGGCCTGGAAAGGGGGCGCATTCTAGCGTCCGCCGCGCTGCAACACACGCCGATGCGCGATCAATCGCGCTAGTTGACGACAAGCCGGCGCCGGCGCGCGTGCTTGGGCGCGACGCCGAAGTGACGGGTGAAGGCGGCGGTGAAGGTGCTGTGGTGCCGGTAGCCGACGCGGCGGGCGATCTCGCGGACCTGCAGCTCCGAGGAGGCCAGCAGCTCGCGCGCGCACTCGAGCCGCAGCCGGCGCACGAACGCCGAGGTCGTCTCGCCGAACTCGGCCGTGAACCCGGCGCAGAGCTTCTTGGCGCCGAGCCCGACGTCGCGGGCGAGCGCCGCAATCCCGGGAGGCGCGGCGAAGTGCGCGGCGAGGCGCTCTCGTGCCGCCAGCAGTCGGCGCCGGTCGCGCTGGC
>JAFEDP010000072.1 GCA_018241545.1 Pseudomonadota bacterium | reverse complement strand
GGGGTGTTCCACCGCCTCACCGGCCGGGGCATCCCGCTGCGCCAGTTCGCTCCGGCGATCCTCGCCGGCGCGCTGCTGCTGCTCGCGCTGAGATCCTCGCTGACGGGTCACGCCGCGCTGCTGCCGGGCTGGCTCGCGGCCGCGTTCCTCGCCCACCTCGCGGACGTCGCGGTGCGCTGGCACCGCTGAGCGCGCGTCAGGGCGCCTCGACGCGCGCCGCGACGGCAGCCACCGGCGCGCGCGTCGGCGTCGCCGGCGGAAGCGGCGCGGCCGGCAGCGACGGCAGGCGGAACATCACGGTCTCCCGCGGTCCCGCCATCTCCTCGGCCACGGCCGCACCGAGCTGGCGCAGCCGCGCGCACACCTCCACCACCAGCACCTCGGGCGCCGAGGCGCCTGCGGTGACGCCGACGCGCGTCACGCCGGCGAGCCATGCGGGATCGATGCCGCGCGCATCGTCGATCAGATGGGCCGGCACGCCGCACTGCGCGGCGACCTCGCGCAGCCGGTTGGAGTTGGAGCTGTTGCGCGCACCGACCACCAGCACCAGGTCGACCGACGCCGCCAGCGCCCGCACGGCGTTCTGGCGATTCAGCGTCGCGTAGCAGATGTCCTTGAGCTCGGGGCCGATCAGCCGCGGGAAGCGCGCCTTCAGCGCCGCAATGATCTCGCGGGTGTCGTCGATGCTGAGCGTCGTCTGGGTCACGTACGCGACCGTTGCCTCCGGCGGGATCGGCAGCCGCGCGACCTCGGCGACCGAGCCGACGATGTGCACCGGCGCGTCGACCGAGCCGCGCGTGCCCTCGACCTCCTCGTGGCCGGCATGGCCGACCAGCACGATCGCGTGTCCCTGGCGCGCGTAGCGCTGCGCCTGCAGGTGCACCTTCGTGACCAGCGGGCAGGTCGCATCGATGATGCGCAGCTCGCGCGCACGCGCCGCCTGCACCACGGCATTGGAAACGCCGTGCGCGCTGAACACCGCCACCGCACCGCGCGGGATCGCGGCGATGTCCTCGACGAACACCGCGCCGCGGCGCGCGAGCGACTCCACCACGTGGCCGTTGTGCACGATCTCGTGGAACACGTAGACCGGCCCACCGTAGGCCTCGAGGGCGCGCTCGACGATCTCGACCGCGCGCGAGACGCCGGCGCAGAACCCGCGCGGCTGCGCAAGCAGCACCTGCACCGGCGCTTGCAGCACGGGACCGGCGGCGCGCGCGGCCATCAGCGGCCCCTCGTGTCGCGCGCCGCGCCTGCTGCCGCATCCGCGGTGCGGGCCACCGGCTTCGCCGCCGGCGCCGGCGGCGCCGCGACGACCCGCGGCGGTCCGAGCTCCGGGAAGTCCTTGAGCATCGGTGCACCGAACACCGGCTTGTACACGCCCTTGTGGCAGGTCGCGCAGCCCACCTTCGCGACGTCGCCGGTGGGCCCCAGCCGCTCCGGCGGCAGCACGTCGTGCAGCGGCAGCAGGTAGTTGCTGTTGAGCTGACGCACCATGCGGATGCCGTACCAGGCCTTGACGCGCGTGGGCGGACTCGACGCCCACTCCTTGAAGGAGTGCGTGTTGTGGCAGTAGGTGCAGTTCACGCCCAGCGCGCCCGACATGTACATCATCAGGCCGTAGGTCGTGTAGGTCTGCTTGAGCGAGTGGCGGTTGCCAGCCGGCAGCGCCTGCTCCCCGGTCAGCTTGACGTCGGCCGGCTTGATCAGCAGCTCGGTCAGCGGATCGTAGGCGAGCGAGCTCATGCCATTGACCGGCAGCGGCACGTTCTTGCCCGCCAGCGTGGCGTGCAGGCCGCCCGGCTGGTGCGGGCCCGGGTTTGTGAACCAGGCCTGCGTCGGCACCTGCTGGCCGCGGTGGCACGTGTAGCAGGTGACGCCGGTTTGCGCGACGTGGCTGGTCCAGCTCGTGTTGACCTCGCGCACCATCTGCAGCATGCGCCGTGCGACGCGCTTGGTGTACAGCTCGTCGCTCGCCATGTCGTTGAGGTTGTGGCAGTAGGCGCACTGCTGCGCCTGCGGTGCCACCCACTGCGTCATCGACAGCATCACGCGGGCGAGCTCGCCGACCGACAGGTCGCTGAGCACCTGCACGTTCTTGAACGCCTGGCTCGCGCGCGGCCCTTCGGCCACGGCCGGTGGCAGGGCCGGCGGCGGCGGCGGGTTCGCGGCGACCGACTTGGCGAAGTCGCGCGGGTTGTAGACCTGCACCATGCCGGTGCCGCGATAGCCGCGCTGCACCGCCTCCGGCGGTGGCCGCTCGCATCCGGCGAGCAGCAGTGCGCCGGCGAGGGCGCCGAGTGCAAGCGGCGCGAGGTGGCCGCGGCGGAACGTCCCGGCGCTCATGGCTGCGCTCCAGGCAGGGCGGCCGGGTCGGTCACGGCCGGGAAGGAGTGCGGGTAGGCCGGTGCGACGCCGTGCTTGACCGCCCACAGGTACCAGTTGTCCACCACGGTGCCGGTCAGCAGGATGCCGATGCCGCCGGTGAGCGTGGTCAGCACCGCGAACCACCAGGCCCAGCGGTGGATCGATTCGATGGTCGCGTTGAAGCCCATCGTCCAGCGCCAGAACAGCGCCATGCGCTCACTGGCGGTGCCGCGGTCGGTGATCTGCTCTACCTCGCGGTCGCCGCCGTAGCGCGTCGTCGACAGCACCGTGCCGGCGTGCATCGCGAACAGCAGCGTCGAGCCGTACAGGAAGGCGATCGACAGCGCGTGGAACGGGTTGTAGAACAGGTTGCCGTAGCGCAGCGAGAACGCCGCGGTCCAGTCGAGGTGCGGGAAGATGCCGAACGGCACCGCCTCGCTCCAGGCACCCATCAGCACCGGCCGGATCAGTCCGAGCACCAGGAACAGCCAGATTGCCGAGGCAAACGCCCAGGTCGTGTGCTGGCTGAGGCCGAGGGACTTGGCCCGCCGGTACATCCGGAGCCACCACAGCAGCACCGAGGTCGTCAGGAAGAAGCCGGCCATCAGCCACCAGCCGCCGTGCTGCAGCGGCGGGATGCGCAGGCCGTAGCCCGGTGCCGGCGGCTCGAGCGCGAGCCACGGCAGCTGGCGGATGAACTGCACGAGGTCCCAGTTCACCTGCGCGAACATGTTGAGGCCGATGATCTCGAAGGCGACGAAGCCGCAGAACAGCGACATCACGCCGGTGAAGCCGAGGTAGATCGGCCCGAGCTGGGTGTCGCCGATCCAGCCGAACAGGTGCTTCATCGAGCCCTTGAACGCCCGCCAGCTGCCCGGCGGCAGCGGCACGCCCGGGTACACCGGGCCGTGGATCTGGATGCGCGTGAAGAGGTTCTGGAATTCAGTAGACATCGCCCACCCCCCGCGCTACTTCCAGACCGGAATGTTGAGCCACCAGCTCCACCATTCCGGCCAGCCCTTGGTCCAGAACGGACCGCTGAGCACGATGCACAGCGCGCTGAACAGCGCGGCATTCACCGAGATCAGGTAGCCGAGCCGGTGGATGCCGAGCGCGCCGATCGAGTAGCCGACCGCGTCACGGTAGAACGTGTTCTCGTGCTCGGCGCCGCGTACCGGCTCGCCGCGCGGCGGATTGCTGACCGACAGGATCAGCGAGCTGTGGAGTCCGAGCGCCATCGTCGTCGTGAAGAACAGCGACACCGCGATCATGTGCGCCGGGTTGTAGTGAAAGTGCAGGTACTGGTAGCCGACGTTCGACACCCAGTCGAGGTGGCTGTAGATGCCGTACGGGAAGCCGTGGCCCCAGGCACCCATCAGCACCGGCCGCACGACCTCGAGCGTCACGTAGGCGACGATCGCCGCGCCGAAGGCGACCGGCACGTGGATGCCGATGCCGAGCTTGCGGCAGATCTCCACCTCGCGCAGCGCCCACGACACGAACGCGCCGGTCGCGAGGATTGTCACCCACTGCCAGATCCCGCCCTCGCGCATCGGCGCGAAGCCCAGCCCGTACTTGAGGTCGGGTGGCGCGACGTTGATCTGCCACAGGTTCCAGGTGGGACCCAGCGCGGCACCGTAGATGAGCAGCAACGTGCCGGTCACCGCGCAGAAAGCCGTCGTAACGCCGAAGAAGCCGACGTAGAACGGGCCGATCCAGAAGTCGAAGAGGTCGCCACCGACGAGCGTGCCGCCACGCACCCGGTACCTCCTCTCGAAGCTCAGCATCGACATGACGATTCCTCAGATGGCAGCACGCCACCGGCCTCGCGGCCGGCGAGCGGACGCCGGCGGCGGGCGCAGGCTGACCCAGTCAGGTCCGGCCGGCATCCGTCGCCGGTCGCGGGCGCCTCAGTTCGACGTGGCCGCGGGCAACGGCACGGACTGCGTCGCCGTCGCCGGCGGCACCTTCGAGCCGATCCAGTTCCACTTGTCCGTGCTCAGCAGGATGAAGTGGATCAAGAGCGCCAGCACGAACAGGAACGAGAACAGTCCGACGAGCGCGCGGCGCGGATCGAACAGCAACCAGATTCGCCACATGTTTCCTACTCCCTACGAAGACCCAGTACCTCGGACCGGCGGTGCCGGACGCGAATCACAGCCAGGGACGCCAGTTCCACACGAGAATGTGCGCGAACGCGGCGATCGCCACGAACACCATGAAGCTCGCCATGAAGATCGAGTGGAACTCCTTGGCTTCCTTCTCCGTCAGCCCCGACAGCGAGCTGCGCTCCTCAGCCATTTGAATAACCTCCTGCTGCTGGCCTCTCGGCCAATACCGCGCTTACCCCGCGCAGCGTGGGTTTGGCCGCAGCGCCAGCCGGCTGCGACCCCATCGACCGCCCGGTCGCCCGGACGAATTCCCGCAATTCCGCCCGGCGCCCTGCGGCGCCCGCGGTCCCGGAATGCCTGACGGCGGCGCAGCTCATGCCGCGCCTCCCCTGACCAGCGCCGCGCCCGCCTGCGCGAGCCGCCCGCGCGACACGCGCCCCTCGCCGGCGGCACGGGCGGCGCTCTCGGTGGCGTCGCGCAGGCGCTTGGCCGCGGAGATGCGCACCAGCACCGGCTGCGCCTCGATCAGCGCGTCGAGCTCGCTCTTGGCGTCCTCGTCCCACGGCAGCTCGTGGTGCAGGCGCGAGGGCGTGGCCTCGATGCGGTCGAGGTCGCTGGCGAGGGGCAGGATGTGGAACAGCGTGTCGAACAGCGCGTTGCAGACTTCCTGCACCAGGTACGTCGCCCCGGCATAGCCCATGAACGGCGTGCCGGTGTGGCGGCGCACGACCGCGCCGGGGAACGACGCCGGGATGTACGTCGCGCGCCCGCCGGCCTCGGCGAGGTACATGCGCTCGTTGTAGCTGCCGAACAGCACCAGCGGCGGCCGCTCGCGCACCGCGCGGCGCACCGCCTCGTTGTCGGGCTTGACGCCCGGCTGGCGTGCGAACGCGAAGTGGCACGGCAGCCCGAGCTCGTCCTCGAGGAAGTGGCGCACGCCTCGGGCGTAGGTTTCTCCGGCGACGATCCCGAAGCTCGCGGTACCGAAGAAGTCCTGCGTCACGGAGCGCCACAGGTCCCACAGCGGCTTGATCGTCGTGTGCTTCTCGCGCTCGATGAAGGGCTCCGGGTCAAGCCCGAGCAGCTCGCCGAGCGCGCGCAGGAACTTGGTCGTGCTGTGCAGCCCGATGGGCGCCTGCAGGTACGGGCGCTCCAGCGCCTCGCACAGCATGCGGCCGAACTCGCGGTACAGGCAGACGTTGACCTCGGCGTCGGCGAGGCGGGGCACGTCCGCGAGGTGGCTGCCGAGCGGGAAGACGTTGACCTCGGCGCCGATGCCCTCGATCAGGCGGCGGACCTCTGCCAGGTCGCTCGGCATGTTGAAGGTGCCGTAGCACGGGCCGATCAGGTTCACGAGCGGCCGGCGCCCCTCGGTGCGTGGCCGCGGCGGCGGCACCTTCTTGCTGCCGTACTCCGTCCACAGCCAGTAGAGCGCGCGGTTGGCGCTCTGCCACTGGTCCTCGTCGATCGTGCGCGGCAGGAAGCGCTGGATGTTCGTGCCCTCGGGCGTCACGCCGCCGCCGATCATCTCGGCGATCGACCCGGTGACGACTACGGCCGGCAGCGAGCGGTCGAGCACGCGGTGCGCGCGCTGCATCGCCTGCTCGGTGCCGCGCTGGCCGAGCTCCTCCTCGCCGAGGCCGGTGACGACGATCGGCAGCTCGTGCGGCGGCAGCGCATCCGTGTAGTGCAGCACCGAGGTCACCGGCAGGTTCTCGCAGCCCACCGGTCCATCGATGATGACCTGCAGTCCCTTGATGGCCGTGAACACGTACACCGCGCCCCAGTAGCCGCCGGCCCGGTCGTGGTCGAGGACGAGCATCAGCCCACCTCCTCGGCCTTGCGCCGCGCCGCGAGCTTGGCGATCTGGCGCTCGTACGCGGCGCGGAACTCGGGACGCGGACGCGGCTTCTCGGTCCAGACGCCGGCCGTGTCGCCGCTGCCGACTCCGTCGAAGAAGGTCCGCATCGTTTCGAAGCGCTCGCGCCCGGCGAGCGCCGCGTTGACGACCTGGGCGAGCGAGCCCGCACCGGCGGGACCCATCAGCGGCCGGGCCGAGATCAGGTTCGTGAAGTACAGCGCCGGGATCGCGCGCTGCTTCGCCGCCTGCACCACCGGCGTCGTGCCGATCGCCAGGTCGGGCGAGTACTCCGCGAGTGCAGCCAGGTCCTGCTCGAGCGAGGCGCGGTAACGGACCTGCACGCCGCGCGTCTCCAGCCATTCGCGGTCGGGGTCCGACCACGCGGTCCGCGGGCAGGCGGTGCCGACGTAGCGGACATCCGCGCCGCTGTCGATCAGGAGGCGCGCGACGAGCAGTTCCGATCCTTCATAGCCGCTCAGCGTGATCCGACCGCGCACCGGGTTGCGTCCCAGCGCGGCGCTGATCACGGGAAGGAAGCGGGCCTTGGCGGCGGCGACGCGCTCGGCGCCGACGCCGCAGGCGGCGCCGACGGCCTCGAGCCACGCGGCCGTGCCATCGAGCCCCACCGGCGCGGAGCCCACGATCGGCCGTCCGGCCGCCTGGAACTCGCGGAACGACGCCGTGTAGAACGGGTGGATCGCAGCGACCGCGGCGCAGTCGAGCGCGGCGTAGAGCTCGCGCCACTCGCGGGTCGGGACGACCGGCCCGGGCGCGAGCCCGAGCGCGTCCAGCATCATGCCGAGGCCCATCGGGTCGGCGGGGAACATCTCGCCGACGAGCGTCACCGTCGGCTTGCCGCTGCGCGCGTTGCGCGGCGCCGATACCGGCCCCTGCTCCGCCTCGGCGCGCGCGTATTTCAGCATCGCCCCGCACAGGACGTCCTTGGCCTCGGCGTGGGTCGGTACCCCGAATCCGGGCACGTCGATGCCGATGATCCGCACGCCGTTGAGCTCCTTCGGCAGCAGCTGCAACGGCACGCCGGAGGCAGTCGGCACGCACAGGTTGGTCACCACGATCGCGTCGTAGTGCTCGGGGTCCGCCAGCCGGTGCACGGCGTCGCGGATGTCCTCGAACAGCTTGCCGGTGACCAGCGTCTCGGAATTGAACGGCACGTAGCCAACCGTGCGGCGCGCGCCGTAGAAGTGCGACGTGAACGTGAGGCCGTAGACGCAGCACGCCGAGCCCGACAGCACGGTCGCGGTACGGCGCATCCGCAGGCCGACGCGCAGCGAGCCGAACGCCGGGCACATGCTCTGCGGCTGGTCGTGCGGGCCGGTCGGGTAGTCGCGCGCGTAGCGCTCGAGTGTCTCGGACTTGCCGGCGGCCGCCGCCGCGCGGCGCATCTCGTCGCGCCCGCCGTGGCAGCCCGTGCCGTCGACCGGCGCGGGCACGGCGGGCACGCCGTCAGCCGGCGCGGGCTCCTCGCCCGCCAGCGGCGCGACGCGGTCGTAGACGACCTCGGTGCCGGTGCGCTCGCACTGCGCGGGGGTCACGACCGGATCGGGAGCGGTCACGGTGGCGTCCTGGTTCAGAGGGTCTCGTAGACGACTTCGAGCGAGGGCTTCGGCACGTAGCTCGCGCCGCGCATGTCCGCGACGGTCGCCGGCTGGAGCACCACGCCGCGCCCCGACTCCTTGCCCGAGAAGAGCTCAAGCAGGCCGTCCTGCACGAGCGGCGCCGGACGCACCGGCGGCGCCTGCGCGACCTGCTCGGCGAGCGCCTCGAAGAGGGGCGCCCACTGCCCGCCCGGGCAACCGACGATCTCGTAGTTGGCGCTCTTGCGCCGGATGTCCTCGTTGGCCGGGATCGCCGCGAGCACCGGGATGCCGACCTTGGCGGCGAACGCCTGCGCTTCGCCGGTGCCGTCGTCCTTGTTGATCACGAGTCCCGCGACGCCGACGTTGCCGCCGAGCTTGCGGAAGTACTCGACCGCCGAGCACACGTTGTTGGCGACGTACAGCGACTGCAGGTCGTTCGAGCCGACGATGATGACCTTCTGGCACATGTCGCGCGCGATCGGCAGGCCGAAGCCGCCGCAGACCACGTCGCCGAGGAAGTCCAGCAGCACGTAGTCGAAGCCCCACTCGTGGAAGCCCAGCTTCTCGAGCAGCTCGAAGCCGTGGATGATGCCGCGCCCGCCGCAGCCGCGGCCGACCTCCGGGCCGCCGAGCTCCATCGCAAAGACGCCGTCGCGCTTGAAGCAGACGTCTCCGATCTCGACCTGCTCGCCGGCGAGCTTCTTGCGCGCCGAGGTCTCGATGATCGTCGGGCAGGCGCGGCCGCCGAACAGCAGCGAGGTCGTGTCGCTCTTCGGGTCGCAGCCGATCAGCAGGACCTTCTTGCCCTGCTGCGCCATCATGTAGGAGAGGTTGGCGAGCGTGAAGCTCTTGCCGATGCCGCCCTTGCCGTAGATGGCGATGATCTGGGTCGACTTGGTCGCCGGCGCGGTCGCGACCGGCGGTGGCTCCGCGGCCGCCTCCTCGCGCAGGCGACGCACGCGCAGCTGATCGGCCGGAACGGCGGTCACGGGTGGTGTCATGCGCAGTTTCTCCAGTCGAGCAGCATCTTGAGGCAGGCGGGATCCGTGAACGCGGTGCGGTAGGCCGACGCGGCCGTGCTGGCGCGCTCGCGGTGCGTGATCAGCCCGTCCAGCGACAGCTCGCCGCGCGCGACGAGCTCGCTCACCGCGGCGAGGTCGGGTGGCTGCCACTCGGCCGCGATGCGCAGCCGCGCCTCGCGCATGAACGCCGGCGGGAACGCGAACGACGGCCGCTCGCTGTAGAAGCCGGCGAGCACGACTTCGCCGCGTGGCGCGAGGCGGCCGATCAGCTCATCGAGCAGCGTCGGATCGCCGCTGACGTCGTAGATCGCCGGGTAGTCGCGGCGCGGGTCGTCGTCCGGGCCGATGACGGAATAGCCCGCCGCGCCGGCGCGACGCGCCGGATCGCGCTCCCACACCACGGGCGCGCCGCCGCGGGCGACGGCGAGGCGGGCCAGCAACCGACCGAGGACACCGTGACCGACGATCAGCGCCGGCGGCACCGCGCCGGGCGCGGCGAGCGCGTGCTGCGCGGTGGCCGCGAGCGCGAGCAGGACGCCGCGCTCGGCCAGCGCCGGGTCGATCGGCGTGACGCGCGCGGCCGGCACGACCAGGCGCGAGGCGGCTCCGCCGAACAATCCGCGCACCGGGCCGAAGCAGCGCGCCCCGGGCACGAACACATGCTCGCCGACCCGGCGGCCGGCCTGCGGGCCGGCCTGGGTGATCCGTCCGACCGACTCGTAGCCGGGCACCAGCGGGTAGCCGAGGCCCGGGAACGGCGGCATGCGGCCGCTCCACAGCAGGCGCTCGGTGCCGGTGCTGATCCCGCTCCAGTCGACGTCGACGACGACGTCGGCCTCGCCGGGCGCGCTGAGCTCGAGCCGCGCCAGGGCCAGGCGCTCGGGGGCCTCGAGCACCACGGCCAGCGCCTCGAACCCGCCGGCGGCCGCGGGAGCAGGTGAACGGAACTGATTGACCGGAGCCGTCGCCACTGGGGGACCCCCTTCCAGCGTCACGATACTCTGACGATCCCACGTGTCAAGGCAGGTTAACACTTGACGGGGCCGGTCAGCCCGCATGGGCCAGCAGGACCCCGGTGGGCAGCGGGTGGCGGGTCGCGACCGCCACCGGCGCGCGGAAGCCGGCCCGCGCCAGCAGCACCGCGACCTGCTCCTGGCTGCGGATCCGGCCGCGGCCGAGCGCGAGCAGGTAGAACGACAGGTAGGCGCTGCCGACGACCCCCGAACCGCCGTGCCCCGCCAGCGGCTCGACGATGAGCAGCCGGCCGCCGGGCGCGAGCGCCGCGCGCACGGCGGCCAGCAGGCGCGCGGCCTGCGGATCGTCGTGGTCGTGCAGGATCCGCACCAGGCTGACGAGGTCGGCCCCGGAGGGTAGCGGGTCGCGCAGGAAGTCCCCGCCCACCGCCTGCGCCCGGCCCGCGAGGCCCGCGGCGGCGAACCGCGCGCTCGCGCGCGCGGCGACGGGCGGCAGGTCGAAGACTACCGCCTCGAGGCCGGGCGAGCGGCGCAGCGCCGCCTCGGCGAACGCCCCGTCGCCGCCGCCGACGTCGAGCAGCCGCGCACAGCCCCGCAGCGACACCGCGTCCAGGACCTCCTCGCTCAGTCGCTGCTGGGACCTCGCCATCAGCGTCGTGTACGGGTCGGTGTCCGCGGCGCCGAGCGCGGCCGGCGCGTCGACGTGCGCGTAGGGCCAGTAGCCGGCGAGCCGCGTCTGCGGGACCGGCTCGCACAGCAGGCGTACCGGATCGGCGAGGTCCGGGTAGACGAGCGCGTGGTGCTCGATCAGCGCCGTGAGGCCCGGCTGGCCCACGAGCAGCACGCCGAGCGGCCCCAGGCCGTAGGCGTCCGCGCCGCGCCGCTCGAGGAGATCCAGCGCGACCGCCGCCTCCAGCAGCCGCGTGAGCGCCGGCACCGCAAGTCCCACCCGGCCGGAGAGTTCCGCAGCCGTGGCCGGGCCGCGCGCCAGGATCTCGAACAACGCGAGGCGCACGCAGGCCAGCAGCACCTGCGAGTAGACGAAGCCGGCACAGAGGTCGAAGAGCGCCCGGGCACGCCGCCGCGCGATGCCGCGCGTCAGCGGAAAGCGCGCCGCGAAGCGCTGGAAC
>JAFEDP010000729.1 GCA_018241545.1 Pseudomonadota bacterium | reverse complement strand
AGGCCGTCGCGCGTGATGCCGGCGTTGTTGACCAGGATCCCGACCGCGCCCTCGTGCGCCTCGATGTCGGCGATCGCGGCCTCGACGCTCCCGGCGTCGGCGACGTCGAGCACGAGGCCGCGGCCGGCGAGGCCCTCGGCCGCGAGCGCCGCACCGATGGCCGCGGCGCCGGCCGTGGTCGTCGCGGTGCCGACGACGCGCGCCCCGCGGCGCGCCAGCGCGAGCAGGATCGCGTGGCCGATGCCGCGCGAGGCGCCGGTCACGAGCGCGATCTGGCCGTCGACGCGCAGCTGGATGTTGGGGTCATTGGGGGTCATGCGGGCTCCTCAGGCGAGCGCGGCGGCGAGGGACGCGGGGTCCTCGACCGCGAGCATCGCGATGGCCTTGTTGCGGTCGATGCGGCGGTTCATGCCGGTGAGCACCTTGCCCGGGCCGCTCTCGACGATGCGGGTCGCGCCGTGCGCGATCATGTCGCGGACGGTGTCGGTCCAGCGCACCGGCGCCGACAGCTGCGCGACCACCTGTGCGCGGATCGCCGCCGGCGAGTCGTGGCGGGCGAGCCCGAGCGCGTACACCGGAAAGCGCGGCACCGCGACCTCGACGGCGGCGAAGCGCTCGCGCAGCCGCTCGCCGGCGGCCTTGAGCAGCGAGCTGTGCGCCGGCACGCTGACGGCGAGGAGCTTGGCGATCTTGGCGCCGCGCGCCTTGGCGAGCTCGATGGCGCGGCCGACGGCGCCGGCGTGGCCGGCGATCACGAGCTGGCCGGGCGTGTTGTAGTTGACCGGCTCGACCACCTCGCCGGCCGCGGCCTCGGCGCAGGCGGCCTCGACGTCCGCGTCCTCGAGCCCGAGGATCGCCGCCATCGCCCCCTGCCCCGCCGGCACCGCCTCCTGCATCACGCGGCCGCGGAACTGCACGAGCGCCACCGCGTCGCGGAACGTGAGCGCCTCGGCCGCGACCAGCGCGCTGAACTCGCCGAGGCTGTGGCCGGCGAGCATGGCCGGGTCCGGCAGGCCGCGGCCGCGCAGCGCGCGCCACACCGCGACCCCGGCGGCGAGCATCGCCGGCTGCGTGCGCTCGGTCTCGTCGAGCGCCTCGCGCGGGCCCTCGGCGACCAGCTTCCACAGGTCGTAGCCGAGCACCTCGGAGGCCTCGGCGAAGGTCGCCCGCACCACGGGTTCGACGCCCGCGAGCTCGGCCAGCATGCCGACCGACTGCGACCCCTGCCC
Organism: Pseudomonadota bacterium; assembly: GCA_018241545.1. GTDB lineage: Bacteria > Pseudomonadota > Gammaproteobacteria > Steroidobacterales > Steroidobacteraceae > CAIKZZ01. The sequence continues at coordinate 99 of JAFEDP010000729.1, read as the reverse complement.
CGGAAACACGACTGCGAGCGACATCGACTCCCCCTGTGACGCGGGCGCGATTATAGCGACGCGCGCGCGCGCGCGAGCGACAGCATGAGCGCCGCGGCG
>JAFEDP010000728.1 GCA_018241545.1 Pseudomonadota bacterium | reverse complement strand
GAGCAGAGCTTCGATTCGCTCGCGGCCGAGCCGCAGGCGCCGATGGGCACGAGCACCGTGACCATGACCCGCGCGCGCGGCGACGACACCCACACGATCGTCGTCGAGGAGTCGGAGGACGAGTCCGGCGAGTACGCCGCGCCGCCGCTCGCCGCCGCGCCGGCGCGCACCGCGACGGTCGCGCGCGAGCCCAAGGAGGCGCGCGAGCCGAAGGAGACCCGCCCCGGCGGCTCGATCGAGGACACGATGTCCTCGGAGACGGCGATCAACCTCGAGCAGGCCGATCCGCTCGCCGAGGCCGACTTCCACATGGCCTACGGCCTGTACGACCAGGCCGCCGACATCGTCAAGCTCGCCATCGAGCGCGAGCCGGCGCGCCGCGACCTCAAGCTCAAGCTGCTCGAGGTCTACTTCGTCTGGGGCAACAAGGACGCGTTCCTCGACGTCGCGCGCGACCTTGGCCGGACCCGCGACCAGGGCGCGGCCGGCGAGTGGGACAAGGTCGTGATCATGGGCCGGCAGATCGCGGGCGACGATCCGCTGTTCGCCGGCGCGGCGACCAGCGCCGCGGCACCGTCCGCGGTCGACCTCGACCTCGACGCGAGCGGCATCCACCGCATGGACCTCGAGCTCCTCGGCGAGCCGGCCGCCGCCTCGGCGCCGGACGCCGACGCCGTGGACCTCGACCTCAGCCAGGCGCTCGGCGGCGGCGACGCGACCGCCGAGACCGGCGAGTCGCCGACGCTCGACCCGGACCACGTCGACCTGCTGCTCGATGCGCCCGCGGCCGAGCCCGCCGGCGGCGGCACCACCCGCGAGATGCGCCCGCACGTCGAGGCGCCGACCATCGAGACGCCGGTCATCAAGTCGAGCGACGCCCCGACCGTGGAGACGCCGGTGCTCGGCGGCTCGACGATGCAGAAGCTCGACGCCGCCGCCAAGCGCGGCGAGCGGCGCGTGGCGCCGGACGCGACCGCGGAGCTGTCGCTCGACGACCTGGGCTTCGAGATCGACAAGCTGGGCGAGAGCTCGACCTCGCTCGAGGCGCTGTCGGTCACCGACCATCCCTCCGACGCGCCGACCATGGTCGCGGGCCTCGACGACCGCTCGCGCGCCATGCTGGACGCGGCGCAGCGCAGGGCCGACCTCGAGCCCACGCGCGAGACGCCGCGCCCGGCCGCGGACCTCGAGCCCACGCGCGAGACGCCGCGCCCGGCGGCCGGCGACGCGACGCTGGTCGCGCGCCACGCCGAGGCGACCACCCGCCTGCCGCCGCTCGACGCGGGCGGCACCACCGGCACGCAGCAGGTGCTCGGCGCCGGCGACCTC
>JAFEDP010000727.1 GCA_018241545.1 Pseudomonadota bacterium | reverse complement strand
TCCGGCCCCGGACGGTCGCTCGAGAACGTCTGCACGGCCTCGAACTCGAGGTTCTCCGGGAACACCGCCACCGCCTCGGCATCGACGTAGGTCAGCGCCGCCTCGAGCCGGAAGTCGCCCTGCTGGGCGCTCGCGAGCGCCTCGGCCACCCCGGCGGCGTCGCGCGTGAGGAGGCCCGCGATATCGACCAGCACGCGCCCGTCGCCGTCCTCGGCAAGCACGGAGCCCGACCAGATCAGCGACGGCGCGAACGACTCGCGCACCGCGGCGCGCTCGGCCTCGGTGCCGCGCTCGGCGCGAAATGCGCTGTTCTCGAGCTGCGCGACCACGCGCGAGCCGGCGCGGCGGAACGCGATGATCTGCGTGTCGGCCATCGCCGAGCGATCGAGCCCGACCGGGGCCGAGCCGAGCCCGCTGCGCAGGTACGCCTGGTAGAGGTAGCGGCCGAGCGAGTGGCGCGCGCCGTCGGGCCGCAGTTCGAGCAGGACGCGCCCGCCGCGATGGTCGACGTAGGTGGTGAGCAGGCCATCCCGGCGCTCGCAGCCGCGCGTCGCATCCTGTATGGACGGGGCCGGGGCCGCGTCGGGCGGCGCAGCCGCGCGCAGCGGAGCGGCCGTGCCGCAGGCGATCAGCACGAGTGCGGCGCGCAGCACCGCGCGCTTTCGGTCGATGGCTCGAGACGTCATGGACGGAGGGTCCCCCGGTTCGCGGTGAAGGTGCACGGGCGCCGCAGGCGGCGGGTCCGGCGCAGTGCAGCACGCGCCGGCGCCCCGATCCGCCGTCGCGCATGACATAACGCCGCGCTCCGACCGGGTACCAGCCGTTCGCGTGCGCAGTCGCGTCGCAGTTCAGCGACGGGCGTCACCCTACCACTTGGCGTGATTCGACAGAATCGACTCGAGGGCCCATGAGCGGAAGGCGGCACTTGAGCGCGGAGAGCAAGGACCCGGGGGGCGACCTCTGGGAACTGAACATCGACGAGCTGTTCACGATGGACGAGCCGGAGCCGCAGGCTGCGCGCGGTGCCGCGGGTCCGTTCGCGATCGACCTTGCCGCCTCCGACGAGCCCGCGAGCGAGCTCGCGCCGGTGCTGCGCGAGTTCGACCAGCTGCACGTCTACCACGTGACCGACTGGAAGCAGGACCGGCTCGTGTTCCGGCTGCGCCTCGGACCGATCGACTCGGAACTCGAGGCCGATGCGATCCTGTCGATGGTGCGGGTGGACTACCCCGAGGCGCGCACGGTCGCCGTCGAGGATGACGACCGGCGCATGATCGACAGGGTCGCCTCGTCGGCGTCGGCCGCAGGTCAGGCCCGGCCGGCGGCACC
>JAFEDP010000726.1 GCA_018241545.1 Pseudomonadota bacterium | reverse complement strand
CTCGGACTCGTGCTCCTCGCCGGCCTCGCCGGCTCCTGCGGCGGCGACGGCGGCGACGGCGACACCTCGTGGCTGTTCCCGTTCTCGGTCGCGACCGACGTCGCGGTCGCCGACCTCGACGGCGACGGACGCGCCGACGTCGTGACGATCGAGCAGTACGCGACCAGCCAGACGAACCGCGTCGGACGCCTCGCCGTCTACCGCCAGACGGCCGCCGGCAGTTTCGCCGCCCCGGACACCTATACCGTGGGCGTCTACCCGTGGCGGCTCAGGATCGCCGACCTCGACGGCGACGGGCATCCGGACCTCCTGGTCGGCGACGTGACCGGCGAGGTGATCGACTGGCTCCGGCAGGACCCGGCGCGGCCCGGGCACTTCGCGGCGCCGGTCGAGGTCGTGAGCGGCGTGCACCCGGAGAGCTTCGCGGTCGGCGACCTCGACGGCGACGGGCTCCCGGACGTCGCGGTCGCCGAGTGCCAGAACGCGAGCGCGCGCCTCGTCGTCGCCTACCAGGACCCGGCCGCGGCACCCGGCACGCTCGGCGCGCCGCGCGCCTGGCCCGCCCCGGCGCCGCCGTGCCAGATCGCGGTGGGCGACCTCGACGGCGACGGCCGCGACGACGTCGTCGGCTGGTACGTCACGCGCCCGATGACGACCGGCAACCTGGTGCCGGCGGGCGCGCTCGGCGTCGCCTGGCAGCTCGCCGACGGGACGCTGGGTCCCGTGGCGCTGCTCGCGGGCCACGACGGACTGAGCGCGGTGCGGATCGCGCTCGTCGACTACCTCGGCGACGGGCAGCCGCAGCCGGTCGCGTACCTGCGGGCGGCGTCCGAGGGCTACGCGCCGGTGGTGCTCGTGGCGCTGCGCGATGCCGGGGCGCGCACGTTCTCCGCGGAGATCGCGAGCCCGCTCGGCGGCCTGCAGGGACTCGACGATGCGGCCTTCGCCGACTTCGACGGCGACGGGCGGGTCGATGCGGTGGTCGCGGGCTTCTTCCCGGTCGGCGAGCCCTCGAGCGTCGAGGCGCGCGCCAACTGGCTGCGCCAGGCGGGCGACGGGACGCTGCGCAGCAACGGCTCGACCGAGCTGCCGATCCCGGTCGCGGCGGTCGCGGTCGGCGACCTCGACGGGGATGGGCGCGTCGACCTCGTGGCGTTCGCCGGCGACTACCGCGTCGACGTCCTCTACCAGTCGCACACGGTGCGCGGCCAGTTCGGCGCGCCGCAGCCGCTGCGCTGACTCACGGCGGGCGCCCGGCGCCGGGCGCCCCGGCGAGCCGCGCGCCGACCTCCCGCAGCGCGGCGAGGCCGCGCACCTCGCCGGGGAACTCCGGCACCTCGACGATCGGCAGGTCGG
>JAFEDP010000725.1 GCA_018241545.1 Pseudomonadota bacterium | reverse complement strand
GCGCCCTAGGCGGGCGCGGGTTTGCGACGCGCGTCGCAGGCTGCCGGCGCCGGAATGCGACGCGGTGCGCGCGCCCTTTCGGACCGGCCCGAGCCTGGCGGCGGGCGGCGCGCGTAGACTCACCTGCGTGCGGCATCGCCGCCGGGAGACCCCGATGAAGACGACCGTGGCCCCGCTGTGCCTGCTCGTGGCGCTCGCCGCGTGCACGCCGACGCCGACGCCCGCGCCGCCGGAGAAGCCGGCGGCGGGCGCGGCCGCGCCGATTGCGAGCGCCGCCGCCGAGCAGCCCGCGGCGCGCGATGCGCGCGCCCTGACCCTGTCCGCCGCCGAGACGCTCGGGGCGCTCGCCGAGCAGCGCGCGAGTGCGCTGGAGCTCGGGCTGCTGCGCCTCGAGCTGCAGGACGCGCCGCGCCTCAAGGCGACGTTGATCGAGCGGCACGTGCTGCGCCCGCACCCGCAGCCGCTCGGCGCCTACACCTACAGCGAGACCGGCGAGGTGCGCGTGCACCTCGACGACGACTGGGCCGCGGGGCTCGCCGCCGGGCGCGGCGTGATCGCGGTGCGGGTCGACTTCGGCAGCTTCGAGGAGCCGCTCGCCGCGGCGGCGCTCGAGGACCTCAAGCGCCGGGCCGCCGAGGCGGTCGCGTACCTGCGCACCGGGCTCGCCGGCAGCAACGGCTGCGAGCCGTGGGAGATCACGCCGAACGGCTCGGCGCAGGGCAAGTGCAGCTACCGGCTGCTCGAGCAGCGCTTCTTCCCGAACACCCGCAGCGGCTACGCCGCGCCGATGGACCCGGCGCGCATGCACGCGGTCGCCAACCTCGCGCGTGCGGTGCGCCTCGAGGCGGTGGCCTCGCTGCAGAAGGCCGGGCGCGAGCTGCGCCGCCTGACCTGCACCGGCGCGCTGACGCGCGAGGAGTCGCGCTGCGAGGTCGTCGCGGCCGCCCGCTAGCCGCGGCGCGCGCGGCCGAGGTAGCGCGCGGTCTGCACCAGGAACGCGCGCTCCTCGAGCGACAGGCGGCGGTAGATGCGCTTGAGCTCCTCGAGCCCCTTGTCGGCGCGCTCGGCGTCCGGGCCGAGCAGCAGGTCGGCGGCGCGCACGTTGAGCGTGTCGGCGAAGCGCTCCAGCATCTCGAGCCCGATCGTCGTCGTGCCGCTGATGACGCGCCGCACCTCGCTCGTGCTCGTGCCGGCGTCGGCCGCGAAGCGGCGCACGGCGAGCGCGGCCGGCAGGTCCGGCCCGTAGCGGCGGCGGATCTCCGCCAGCAGGTTCACCGCCAGCGTCGCGAGCGACAGCGGCAGCGACGGGCGGCGGCGCGGGGCTCTCGGCATGCGCCGAGCATACGCGCGCGCCCCCG
>JAFEDP010000724.1 GCA_018241545.1 Pseudomonadota bacterium | reverse complement strand
CCTTCGGCGTCGAGCTGCCGGAGGCGGCCTGCCGGGCCGCGGTCGCCGGCGCGCGCGCCGCGCTGTGGCTCGGCCCGGACGAGCACCTGCTGATCGCGCCGGAGCCGGAGGCCGCCGCCGTCGCCGCCGCGCTTACCGCGGCGCTCGCCGCCGTGCCGCACTCGCTGGTCGACGTCAGCCACCGCCAGGTGGCCTTCGAGGTGCACGGCCCGCACGCCGAGTGGCTGCTGGCGCACGGCTGCCCGCTCGACCTCGACGCCGCCCGGTTCCCGGTCGGGATGTGCACGCGCACCGTGTTCGTGAAGGCGGAGATCACGCTGTGGCGCACGGCCGGTGACCGGTTCCGGCTGGAGGTCTGGCGCTCGTTCGCCGACTACGTGACCGCACTGCTCGCGGAGACCGCGCAAGAGCTGCCTGCGTGACCTGGCGGGGCGCCGCGCTCGCGGTGACCCTCGCCGGGCTCGCCCTCGGACTCGACGCCTGCTCCCGCCACGGCCCGGCGCCGCTCGAGCGACACCTCGCGATCTACAACTGGGCCGACTACATCGGCACGACCACGATCGCCGACTTCGAGCGCGAGACCGGGATCCACGTCGAGTACGACACCTTCGACGCCGACTCGACGCTCGAGGCCAAGATGCTGGCCGGCGGCGCGGGCTACGACGTCGTGTCGACCTCCGAGAACTTCTTCAGCCGCCAAATCAAGGCGGGCGCCTACCAGGCGCTCGATCGCCGCCGCCTGCCCAACTGGGTCAATGCCGACCCGGAGGTGCTCAAGACGCTGGCGCGCTTCGACCCCGGCAACGCCCACGCCGCCCCCTACCTGCACTCCTGGACGGGCTTCGCCTACAACGCGCCGATGATCCGCACGCGCATGCCGGACGCACCGGTGGACAGCCTCGCGATGCTGTTCGATCCCGAGGTCGTGCGTCGCTTCGCCGATTGCGGCGTCACGCTCATCGACGGAGCCGACCCGGTGCTGCGGCTCGCGCTGATCTACCTGCATCTCGACCCCGACAGCGACCGCGAGGACGACCTGCGCGCCGCCGAGGCGGCCATCATGAGGGTCCGTCCGTACGTCGCGCACTTCGACTCGCTGTACATCAATGCGCTTGCCACCGGCGAGACCTGCCTCGCGATGGCCTGGTCAGGCGACTTCGCGGTCGCGATCGACCGGGCGCGGGCGGCCGGCGTCGAGCTGCCGCTCAAGTTCACGCTGCCCCGCGAGGGCGTCGACTACCTCATCAACGGCTGGCTGATCCCGTTCGACGCCCCGCACGTCGCCGAGGCTCACGAGTTCATCAACTACATGCTGCGGCCGGACGTCATCGCCAAGGTCACCAACGACACCCATTATC
>JAFEDP010000723.1 GCA_018241545.1 Pseudomonadota bacterium | reverse complement strand
GACAGCGCGACCTGCGGCGCCTGCCTCGAGGAGCTCTTCGACCCTGCCGACCGCCGCTACCGCTACGCGCTCACCAACTGCACCGACTGCGGCCCCCGCTTCACGGTCGTGCGCGCGCTGCCCTACGACCGCGCCCAGACCAGCCTCGCGCCGTTCCCGCTGTGCGCGGACTGCGAGCGCGAGTACCGCGCGCCGGGCGACCGCCGCTTCCACGCCGAGGCGACCGCGTGCCCGGCGTGCGGTCCGCGCCTCGCGCTCGCCGGCGGCGCGCCGGGCGAGGACCCGATCACCGGCGGCCTGCGCCTGCTGCGCGGCGGCGCGATCCTCGCCGTCAAGGGCCTCGGCGGCTACCACCTCGTCTGCGACGCCGGCAACGCGGCGGCCGTGGCGCGCCTGCGCGAGCGCAAGCACCGCGAGGAGCAGCCCTTCGCGCTGATGGCGGCCAATGCCGCCTCGGTCGAGCGATACGCCGAGCTCGGGGCCGCGGAGCGCGCGCTGATCGAGTCGCCGGAGCGGCCGATCGTGCTGCTGAGCCGCCGTGGCGCGGCGCACACCGCGCTCCCGGGCGTCGCCGACGGCTTCGACCGCCTCGGCGTCATGCTGCCGTACACGCCGCTGCAGTTCCTGCTGTTCCACGAGGCCGCCGGCCGCCCGGCCGGGACCGCCTGGCTCGCCGCGCCGCAGCCGCTGACGCTCGTGATGACGAGCGCCAATCGCCACGGCGAGCCGCTGATCACCGACGACGCCGAGGCGCGCGCCGCGCTCGGCGGCATCGCCGACGCCTGGCTCGGCCACGACCGCGAGATCGTGACGCGCTGCGACGATTCGGTGATGCGCGTGCGCGACGGGTCGGCGCGCTTCGTGCGGCGCGCCCGCGGCGCCGTGCCGCGCGCGGTCCCGCTCGGCCGCGCGCTCGCCCCGGTGCTCGGCGTCGGCGGCCACTACAAGGCCACCGCCTGCGTGACCCGCGCCGCCGAGGCGTTCCTGAGCCCGCACGTCGGCGACCTCGACCTCGCCGCGACGCGGCGCGCGCTCGATGCCGCGGTCGCGCACCTGCTGGCGCTCACCGAGGTGCGCCCGGCGGCGGTCGCCCACGACCTGCACCCCGACTTCCACAGCACGCGCCTCGCCGCGCGCCTCGCCGCCGAGTGGCAGGTGCCGCTGGTGGGCGTGCAGCACCACCACGCGCACGTCGCGGCGGTGCTCGCCGAGCACGGCCACGAGGGCCCGGCGCTCGGCCTCGCGCTCGACGGCGTCGGCTACGGCAGCGACGGCGCGCCGTGGGGCGGGGAACTGCTGCGGGTGGAGGGCGCGCGCTGCGCGCGCCTCGGCCACCTGCGCGCGCTGCCGCTGGTCGGCGGCGA
>JAFEDP010000722.1 GCA_018241545.1 Pseudomonadota bacterium | reverse complement strand
GAATACCACCCGATCTCGTCGGTCACGGACACGAAGCCGGTCGTCGGCATCATGATGAGTGCCTCGAGAAGCGCGAGCGCGATGCGCTGCCAGCGCCGCAGCCGCTGCTCGAGCGGGTCGAGCGCGACGAAGGTCAGCAGCAGCACGACGCCGACGTAGGGCAGGACCTCGCGCGGGAAGAACAGCATCGGCACCGCCCAGGCCGCGCCCAGGAAGCGACGCACCTCGGGGGACGGCGAGGCCGCGAGCAGGCGCCAGTCGAGCCCGAGGTTCAGCGCCACGTAGGCGAGCGCGTAGGCGTGAAAGCCGTGGCCGAAGTAGGCGACCGGCGACAGGTTCTCCGGGAACAGTTCCTCGCCGGCCCGCATCAAGAGGTGCGGCCCGTAGGCGAGCGTCTCGCGCCAGAACAGGGCGCTCACGGCGACGACGACCCCGGCGGCGACCAGCAGCCAGCGGCGCCCGCGCGAGCGCCACAGGAACGGCCCGAGCAGCAGCGGGTAGATCTTGGTCAGCACCGCGAGCGCCCAGGCCGCCGCGGACAGCGAGACCCGGCGCGCAAGGAGCGCGAGCGCGACCAGCAGGAAGACGAGTGCGTCGATGTTGCCGCGCTCGAGCAACATCAGCGCCGGGAAGCTCGCGAACAGGAACGCGAGGGTGAGGCCGATGTCCGCGCGGCGGTGCCCGGCGGCCCGCGCCGCCAGCAGGCCACCCGCGCCGAGCATCAGCGCGCTCGCGAGGCTCCACAGGTCGCGCGCCACCTCGAAGTGGAACGGCGCGAGCAGCAGGTTCGGCAGCAGGCTCGCCGGCGGCGTGACGAAGCGCTCGACGACGTAGGGGCTGGCGCCCTCGAGGTAGCGATGCGCGGCGTCGTAGAACTCCTTGAAGTCGAGCCCGAGGAAGAAGCGCCGCACGAGCTGGATGTCGCTCTGGTACCGCAGGCTCGCGTAGCCGAGCGCGAGGTACGCGAGGCCGAGGAACGCGAGTCGCCAGTGGATGCGGCGCGCGCCCGGCGCACCGGCCGCCCCGGCCTCCGCGATGCGGAACGTACTCGCCATGCCCCTCCCCCGTGGGCGACCGCGTACGGCCGCGGCCACCGCGCCACCCGGCCTGACTGCTGCCGCCGCCCGACTGTGCGTGGCCGGCGGGTTCACGGCAAGCATGGCGCACGCCGGCGCGCATCGCCGGTCGGCTAAGCTATCCGCCACGCCAGTCCCGTGGGTTCCCGAGTGCCGGCCGAGTCCAGCGCCGTCTTCCTGAGCTACGCATCCGAGGACGCCCCGACGGCGGCCCGGATCGCCGAGGCGCTGCGGGCCGCCGGTATCGAGGTGTGGTTCGACCAGGACGAGTTGCGCGGCGGCGATGACTGGGACCAGACGAT
>JAFEDP010000721.1 GCA_018241545.1 Pseudomonadota bacterium | reverse complement strand
GTAGTTCGTCTGCGCCTCGGCGGCGCGCGCGCGCGCCTCGACCAGTGCAGCCTCGGCCTGCTGCAGCCCCGCGCGCTGCTCCGTGCTGCGCAGCCGCATGATCACGGCGCCAGCCGGCACGAAGTCGTTGACGTCGACGAGGATCGCGGCAACCCGGCCCGATGTCTGGGCGGAGACCGTGGCCTGGTTCACGGCCTCGATCACCCCGTCCACCGGCCGCTCCAGCGGCGTGCGCTCGGGCTGGACGACGATGCTGGCCAGCGCGGGCGCCGCGGCTGACGGGCCGGGCGCCGGCTTCCCGCCGCAACCTGCGAGCACCAGGAGTCCGGCTGCGACCAGTATCCCGGGTCGCGCCCGGCGCCGGCTGCGCGTCATCACGAGAACGCCTGGCCGGGCTTGGCGCCAACCCGCTTGAGGATCAGGGCCAGCGGACAGAACCCGGTGAATGCGGCCTGCAGCATGTTCGCGCCGACGAAAGCGGTGAACCACAGCCAGGCGGGGTGCACGAAGTGCGCCAGCAGCAGGCTGGCGAGGATGAAGATGCCGGCGAAGGCGAAGACCAGACGGTCGATGCTCATGGACTGCTCCGGACGTACTGCGGGAGGTGGAGTGGCACTATAGATCAGGAAACGCTAAAGTAGCAACTAGTGATATGTACGTACGGCGCCGGTGCCTGGAACGGATAGAGTTTGCGCATGCCATCCGAGAGGAATAGTGCCGCTGTGGCGGGCGCCACCGATGGCGCGGCCGGCGAGCCGCGGGCGGAGCTCGGCACGGGCGTGGTCGAGCACGCCGGCGCCGCGGCCGCGCTCCTGAAGGCGCTCAGCAACGAGCAGCGCCTCGTGATCCTGTGCGCGCTGCTGGACGGGCCGCACTCGGTGGGCGAGATCAACGCGAGGGTCCCCCTCAGCCAGTCGGCGCTGTCGCAGCACCTCGCGGTACTGCGCGAGGCAGGCGTTGTACGCACGCGGCGCGAGTCGCAGACGATCTGGTACCGGCTTGCACCCGGGCCGGCCAATCACATCATGGAAGCGCTCTACCATGCGTTCTGCGCGCCACGGCCGGGTGCGCCGACCCCGGGGCGTACGCGGCGCTCGAAGGAGAATCGGCCATGCAGCTGAACGGCAACATCGGTCCCCTCGACCGCCTGATTCGGGTGATCCTGGGCGTCGCACTGCTGAGTGCGATGTTCGTGCTGGACGGGCGCGAGCGCTGGCTGGGGCTGATCGGGCTCGTGCCGCTGCTGACCGCGGCGGTCAGCGTCTGCCCGCTGTACACGGTGCTCGGGATCAGAACCTGCCCGGCACCGAAAGGCGGGCGTTGACCGCTGGCGCGCAGAACGGGAGGCGGCGGGGAGGCCGCCCGCTCCCGGACTGCGGCC
>JAFEDP010000720.1 GCA_018241545.1 Pseudomonadota bacterium | reverse complement strand
CCGCGAGGTCGACCTCGAGGGTCTCGAGGCGGCACTCGGCCGCTCCTGCCTCGTGACGGTGACCGGGCCGACCGGCGTCGGCAAGACGCGCCTCGCGCAGGAGCTGCTCGCCCGGCGCGCCGCCGCCGGCGAGGCGGGGGTGGCGTTCCGCTCGCTGCAGTCGCTCACCGCGCGCGAGCAGGTGCCGAGCGCGATCGCGGTCGCGCTCGGCGTGTCGCTGCCCGACCAGGGCGATGGCTTCGCCGCGCTCGCCGACGCGATCGGCGAGGAACCGCTGCTGCTGATCCTCGACGGCATCGAGCACCTCGCCGCGGACCTCGCCGCCCCGCTCGCCGGGCTGCTGGGCGCCGCCGCCGGGCTGCGGCTGCTGCTGACCAGCCAGGCGCCGGTCGGCCTCGCCGGCGAGACCGTCTACCGCCTCGGTCCGCTCGCCGTGCCGGAGGAGTCGGTCGCGGCCGCGGACTGCGGGCGCTACGCCGCCCCCGCGCTGTTCGCGCGGCGCGCCGCCGAGGCCGACCGGCGCTTCGCGCTGACGCCCGCCAACGCCGCGCAGGTGGCGGCGATCTGCCGCCGCCTCGACGGCAACCCGCTCGCGCTCGCGCTCGCGGCCGCGCGGGTGCCGGCGCTCGGCGTCGGGCAGCTGCTCGAGCACCTCGACGACCGGTTCCGGCTGCTGCGCCAGGCCTCGCCGGGCGCCGAGCCGCGCCACGGCGCGCTCGAGGCGGCGTTCGCGTGGAGCTACGGCCTGCTCGCCGAGCCCGAGCAGCGGGTGTTCCGCCGGCTCGGCGCCTTCGCCGGGCCGTTCGCGCTCGAGACCGGCGCCGCGGCCGCCGGCGACGGGCCCCAGGACGCCGGCGTCGCGCTCGACCTCATCGGTCGGCTCGTCGACCGCTCGCTCGTGACGGCCCTGCCGATCGAGCCGCCGCGCTATGCGCTCCCGGAGACCGCGCGCTACTACGCACGCGAGCGGCTCGAGGCCGGCGGCGAGCGCCACGACGCCGCGGCGCGCATGGCGGCGGCGACGCTCGCGACGCTCGATGCGGCCTACGCCGACTACTGGTCGCAGGACGAGGCGCAGTGGCTGCAGCGGCACTACACCGAGCTCGCCAACGTCGGCGCAGCGCTCGACTGGGCCACGGTGCACGACCCGGGGCTCGCCGTGGCGCTGTACGGCAGCGCCTGGCCGCTGTACCTGGAGCTCGACCTCCACGTGGAGGCGCGCGCCCGCTTCGAGCAGACGGTCGGGCTGCTCGCCGACGCGCCGCCGCGGGCCCGCGTCGGCCGCTACTGGGAGGCGGTCGCGACCTACGACTCGCAGCGCCGCTACGATCGCGCGCGCTACGCGGCCGAGCTCGCCGCCAAGATGCAGGACGGCGAGTCC
>JAFEDP010000071.1 GCA_018241545.1 Pseudomonadota bacterium | reverse complement strand
CTGGGCCGCCGCCAGCTGCTGCTCGGTGCGATGGCCGGGGCGGCGGGCGTTCTGGTGCCGGCCATCGGGCGCACGCTCGAGGTCGCCACTCGGCGCCTGCCGCGCGTGGCACGCCCGGTCCCACTCAGCGACGTCCGGCTGCTGCCGTCCCGCTACCTCGATGCGCTCGACGCCAATCGGCGCTACGTGCTGAGTCTCGAGGCCGACCGGCTGCTGCACAACTTCCGGGTGAGCGCCGGCCTCGCGCCGCGCGCGCCGGCCTATGGCGGCTGGGAAGGCGACACCATCGCGGGACATACGCTCGGCCACTGGCTGAGCGCGCTCAGCCTGCTGCATGCGCAGACCGGCGACGCCGAGGCGGCGCGGCGCGCCGGCTACGTCGTCGACGAGCTCGCCGAGTGCCAGCGACGGCACGGCGACGGCTACGTCGCCGGCTTCACCCGGCGCCGCGGCGACGGCAGCGTCGTCGATGGCAAGGAGATCTTCACCGAGATCATGCGCGGCGACATTCGCGCAGCCCCCTTCGACCTGAACGGCTGCTGGTCGCCGCTCTACAACTGGCACAAGCTGCTGGCCGGGCTGCGCGACGCGGAACGGTGGTGCGGCCTGGATCGGGCGGTGGCGGTGGCGCGCGGGCTCGGCGGCTTCGTGGAGCGCGTGCTGCGCGCGCTCGACGCGGCCCAGGTCGAGCGGCTGCTCGGATGCGAGCACGGGGGCATCAGCGAGAGCTTCGCGGATCTGGCCGAGCGGACCGGCGAACCCCGCTGGCTGACTCTCGCCGCACAGCTGTACCACCACCAGGTCCTGGATCCGCTGACGTCGCGGCGCGACGAGCTGGCTGGACTGCACGCGAACACGCAGATCCCGAAGGTGCTCGGCCTGGCACGGCTCGGCGCCCTGAGCGGCCGAACCGAGCAAGTGGCCGCGGCACGCTTCTTCTGGGAGGCGGTGACGCGCGATCACAGCTACATCATCGGCGGCAACTCCGACCGGGAGTACTTCCAGGCGCCGCGTGCGGTTGCGCGCTACCTGAGCGAACAGACCTGCGAGGGCTGCAATACCTACAACATGCTCAAGCTGACGCGTGAGCTATACGGCAGCTCCCCGGCGGCCTCCTACTTCGACTTCTACGAGCGCGCCCACCTCAACCACGTGCTCGCGCAGCAGGATCCGTCGACCGGCGCCTTCACCTACATGACGCCCCTGATGGCCGGCGCCGCCCGGGAGTACTCGACTCCCTTCGAGTCGTTCTGGTGCTGCGTCGGCACCGGGATGGAGAGTCATGCCAAGCACGGCGATTCGGTCTTCTGGCTCGGCGACGACGCACTTTTCGTGAACCTGTACGTCCCGGCGACGCTGGATTGGCGCGACCGTGGCGCCGTCGTCGAGCTGACCACGCGCTACCCGCACGAAGGAGCGGTCGAGGTGCGGTTCGCCCGGCTCGCGGAGCCCCAAGAGTTCACGGTCGCGCTGCGCAAGCCCGGCTGGTGCCGGCATGCCCTGCTGCGCGTCAACGGGCACGGCGTTCGCGCCGTCGAGGAAGCCGGGTACCTGGTGGTGAGCCGCCGCTGGCAAGGGGGTGACACGCTCGCGCTGGCGCTCGACCTGCCGCTGCGGGTGGAGGCGGCGCCGGATGACACGCGCCGCGCGGCCGTGCTTCGCGGCCCGCAGGTGCTGGCCGCGGACCTCGGTCCCGACGAGCATCCGTATCGCGGGCCGGAGCCCGCCCTGGTCGCGGCCGACCCGCTGCCTTCGGTGCGGCCAGTAGACCTCGCGGCCAGCCGCTTCCGAACGGTCGGGATCGGGCAGCCGCAAGACTGGGATCTGGTCCCGTTCCACGATCAGCACCGGCGTCGCAGTGCCGTCTACTTCCGCCACGTGGACGCGGCCGGGTGGGCGATGCTGCGCCAGGCCGACGCCGAGGCGGAGGCGCAGGCAGAGGCGCTGCAGGCGCGCTCAGTGGACGGCATCGAATTCGGCGATGCGGCGGCGGAGGCCTCCCATGGGCTGGCATCGGCGATGTCCTACGCCGTCTCCTACCGTGGCCGCGGTGGCCGCGACGCCCGCAGCGGCGGCTACCTCGAATTCGACCTCCGCAACGCCTCGCGCGAGCCGGTGGCGCTGCACGTGACCTACTGGGGCGAGGAGCGAGCGCGTACGTTTGAGATCCGGGTCGACGGGATTCCGATCGCCACGCAGCACCTCGACCACGACGATCCGGGCCGGTTCTTCGAGGTCGAGTACCCCATTAGCGCGTCGCTCACCGGACGGAGCGAGCGGTTGCGTGTGCGCATCGAGCCACACGCGGGCTCCGCCGCCGGTCCGCTGTTCGACTGCCGGCTGGTACGCCGCCGCGACGGGACGGTTCCCCGCTGAGCGACACCGGCGATCCCGGCGCGGCGAGCGCCCCGTCGGCGAACCTAGCGTGGCGGCGAATCGTCCGTCGCGGGCGGGACGGGCGGCGATCCCGGCAGCGGATCGGGCGCGCCGCCAAACGCCCGCGCCGCACCGCCTGACTGCAGACCGGGCGGTCGCACCCGTCGCGGCTGGCGGCGACCTCACACCGCGATGCCTCACGTCCCGCGACGAACCGAGCGGGCAGCGCGACCGGCTGCGCAACCGCGCCGGCGTGCCGCGCGTCCATATGGCGTGCCCAATGCGAATCGCCCCCACCAGACCGTAGGAGCCCGACCATGATTCGTTCCGTCACCGCCCTCACAGCCGCCACCGTACTTGCTCTGTGTGCCACCACCGGCGCCGAGGCCCGCGACGCGGATGCCACGCGCAGCACCCGCGTGAACTACGCGGACCTCGACCTCGCGCACGATGCGGGCGTGAACGCGCTGTACGCGCGGCTGCGCTCCGCAGCCGGCCACGTCTGCGCGTCGCCCAACTTCCGCGACGTGATCGACCAGGCCTGTGCGTCGCGGGCGCTGGACGAGGCGGTGGCGAACGTCGCCAACGAGCAGCTGAGCGCGCTGCACACCCGTCAGGCGGGCGCCGAGCGCCCCGCGGGCTAGGATCGGGCCGGGGCGCGGGCCGCCGCGCCCCGGCCGGACCGCCGCGCCTTCGGCCGCGCCGGCGCTGCGAAAGCCGGCGCGTGTTCCGCGAACAGCGTGGCGAGCAATTGGCGTGACAAGGCCGCGAGCCCCTCGCGGCCGGGCGAATCCGCGCCCGTCAGGAATTCGAGCCACAGGCCGTGGCAGGTGGACGCGATGAGCTTCGCGGCGGCTGGCGCCTGGAGCCCGCGGTACGTGCCGGCGCGAATCAGCCCGGCGCACAGCGAGCTCAGCATTTCGTCGTGCCGCCGATCGTAGTCCGCGCACACCGCCCGGTATTGCGGCCGGGCCTTGACCTCGCCCCAGAATGCGTACCAGACGGCCACCTTCTTGCGCTGGCAGGTCGTCGCGTCGAAGTAGGTGTCGACGAATGCACGCAATCGCAGCGCCGGATCCGGCCCGGCCGCCGCCACCGCATGGCGCCACGTCGATTCGAACTCCTGGGCCAGCGAGCGCAGCACCGCGGTGAACAGGCGCTCCTTGCTCTCGAAGTACTGGCTGATCGAGCCGACCGCCATGTGGGCGCGCGCGGCGACGTCCGGCACCGTCGTGTCGCGCAGGCCGAGCCTGGCGATGCAGTCGAGCGCCGCCTCGACGAGCTGCGCCTCGCGACGCGCCCGACGATCGCGTCCGGCGGCCCGCGACGAAGAGTTGGACGTCGTGCTATTCAAGTAACCGATATCCTCCGGCAATTCACCGTGGTGCGCAAGTTATCTGAATGAACGTTCATTCATATCCGGCTTGACCCCGGCACGGCCGCGCCGCATCCTGCCCATACCCGCCACCCAACCAAGCCGAGGCCCCCGCATGCGACCGCCCCTCGCCCCCACCGGCCGGCCCGCGGGGGCACGTGCCGCGCGCCTCGCCGAGCGGCGGTCCGTACGCCGGTCGCCGGCGGTCCGCCCCGGCCTGCCCGGCGGCGCATATGCCCCACTCTCGCCGCGCGACCTCGAGCAGGTCGCGGACGCCGCGTTCACGATCCTCGAACGAATCGGCCTGAGCGCCGTCACCGGCGAGATCCGCGACTATGCGACCGCGGGTGGCGGCTACCTGAACGAGCACGGCCGTCTGTGCCTGCCGCGCTCGTTGGTTGAGGACCTGCTCGCCGGGGCCGCGCGCGAAATCGTCTACCACGGTCGCGATCCGGCGCGCACGATCCGCTCGGGCGGCAACCGGGTCTACTTCGCCACCTCCGGGGAGGCGGTGCGGTTCGTCGAGCCAGGCTCCGGCCGCTATCGGCCGACGACGCTGCTGGACCTCTATGACTTCTTCCGGATGGCCGATTACCTCGAGCACATCGACTTCTGCGGGCAGCAGGTCGTCGCGACCGATATCTGCGAGGACGCGCGGCTACATGCGGTCAACATCGCCTATGCCGGGACGGTGGCCACCGCCAAGCCATTCAGCATCTCGCTCGCCGATGCATCGACGGTCGCCGACGTCGAATCGCTGTGGGACGTCGTCATCGGGGCGGAAGGCGGCTTCCGAAGGGCCCCGTTCGCGGCAATCGGAGTCTGCCCGATCGTCTCGCCGCTGCGATTCGGGCCGGACACTTCCGCCGTGCTGTGCGAAGCGGCGCGGCGCGGTCTGCCGGTGAGCGCCTGCAGCGCGCCGCAGGCAGGGGCCACCGCGCCCGCGGCGCTGGCCGGCGCGCTCGCGCAGTGCACCGCCGAGGCGTTGGCGATCGTTGCCATCGTCAACCTGATCAACCCCGGCGGCCCCGTCGACTTCGGCCCGTGGACGTTCGTCTCGGACCTGCGCACCGGCGCCTTCACCGGCGGCGGCGGCGAGGAAGCCGTGCTGCAGGCCGCGGCCGGACAGATCGCACGCCACTTCGAACTGCCCGGGATCGTCGCGGCGGGCATGACCGATTCGAAGCGGCCGGACTATCAGGCAGGCTACGAGAAGGGCCTGACGATCGCGCTGTCGGCGCTGGCGGGCAGCAACATGATTGCCGAGTGCGCGGGAATGATGGGCAGCCTCATGGGGTGCTCGCTCGAATCCATGCTGATCGACAACGACCTGATCGGTGCAGTGCAGCGCTCGCTGCGCGGCATCGAGGTCAGCGACGAGACGCTGTCGCTGGAAGTCATCGAGCGCACCGTGCTCGGTCCGAACCACTACCTCGGCGCGCCGCAGACGCTGTCGCTGATGCACAGCGAGTACCTGTACCCGCGGATCGGCGACCGCTCCTCGCTCGCCGACTGGGAGTACCGCGGATCGCCCGATCTGCTGCGCACCGCGGCGGACCGGGTGCGCGACATCCTGGCGCAGCACTACCCGCGCTACCTGCCGGCCGACCGTGACGCGGCGGTACGCGCGAACTTCGACATCCGCCTCGACCCCGAGGAACTGCGCCCGGGCGGCAGACGCTGGCCACCGCGCTGAGCCCGGGCTCCGGGGGCTGGCGGCCCAGGCCCGACCGGCCGACAATCCGCCGCGTCGCACCGGCTCCAGGTCCCGGAGTCGGCCGGAGGACCCATGGCTGCGCGCCGCGAACCCTACTTCACTCCCGCCACCTTCCGCTTCCTGCGAGCGCTCAGGCGCAACAATCGGCGGGAGTGGTTCCACGCGCACAAGCACGAGTACGACGAGCACGTGCGGGAGCCGAGCCTGAGGCTGATCGCGGACCTCGCGGACCCGCTGCGTTCGATCAGCCCGCAGCTCGTCGCCAGCCCGCGCGCCGTGGGCGGATCGCTGTTCCGGATCCACCGCGACACCCGCTTCTCCAGCGACAAGACGCCCTACAAGACCCACATCGGCATGAGCTTCTACCACGCCGCCACCAAGGCCACGGCACGCGGCGGCCTGGGCACTGCCGACCTCGGTCGGCTCGATGCGCCGGTCATCTACCTGCACATCGAGCCAGGAGCCTGCTTCACCGGCGGTGGAATCTGGCATCCCCAGCCGGCGACGCTGAAGCGCCTGCGGGACTTCCTGATCGACAACCCGCGCAGCTGGAAGACGGCGACTCGCGAGCGCAAGTTCACGCGCACGTTCGAGCTCGACGGCGACTCGCTGTCGCGCCCGCCGCGAGGCTATGCCGCGGATCACGAGCTGATCGCCGATCTGATGCGCAAGGACTTCGTCGCCAGCGCCATGCTCGAGGACGACGCGCTGCTGCGGCCGGATCTGGTCCGAATCCTGATGCAGCGCTATCGAATCCTGCGGCCGTTGCTGGACTGGCTGAGCGCGTCCGTCGAACTGGAGTTCTGAGCACCCGCGCGGGTGCCCCCGGACGGGGCGCCGGCACGGCGCCCCGGCGCCGGCGAATCAGGCGCCTGCCGGCGGCACCGGCCCGCCGATCACCTTCAGGACGACGACCGCGCGATCGCGCCCCGCGAACGCCGTGCGGATCTCCTCACGGAGCGCCTCGAACACCGTGTCGAGATCGCCGCGGACCTGGGTGCTGAGCGAGTTGTACTCGAGTGCGAGCCCTGGCCGCGCCTGCAGGCGCTCGATGAATCCCTTGATCGGGGGTATGTAGTCGGCCGTGAGCGGGTACAGGCTGATGTCGACGGCGATCTGCATGGCGTCTCCTCGGAACATGCGCGGCTGCGAACGCGCGGCCACTCCGGGCCGCGCCGCGGCGCCACCATATCCCCGACCGCCGCCGAGGCCAAGCCCTGGACCGGTCGCGCTGGCCGGCCCTCGACCGTGGCGCGCCGAGCGTCTACGCTCGGCCGGGGACAGGCCGCTGCCGCGGAGGACCGATGCGGGCGCGCCGCGTGATCTCAGTGGTCGGATGCCATGCCGAGGGCGAGGTCGGCGACGTCATCGTCGGTGGCGTGCTGCCGCCGGCCGGCCACACGTTGTTCGAGCAGATGGAATGCATGCGTCGCGACCATGACGACGTGCGCCGGCTCCTGCTGTGCGAGCCGCGCGGCAGCGTCGCACGCCACGTCAACCTGCTGGTGCCGGCGGTGGACCCGACCTGCCGGATCGGGGCCATCATCATGGAGCCGACCGAGTACGTCCCCAGTTCAGGCTCCAACCTGATCTGCATCGCGACCGTGCTGCTCGAAACCGGCATCGTACCGATGCAGGAGCCGCGCACGGTATTGCCGATCGAGGTGCCCGGCGGACCCGTCACGGCGCATGCCTGGTGCCGCGGCGGCAAGTGCGAACTCGTCGAGATCGAGAACGTCCCGGCCTTCGTCGACCGGCTCGAGGCGGCGCTCGAGGTCGACGGCGTGGGAACCGTCACGGCTGACATCGCCTACGGCGGGATGTTCTACGCGATCGTCGACGGACCGCGCCACGGGTTCCGCGTCGAAGCGGATGAGGCACGCGATCTCGCGGTGTTCGGCGAGAAGGTTCGTCACGCCGCGCGGCAGCAGCTGGATGTCGTGCATCCGGGCAACGCCGCGATCCGCGGCGTCTCGATCGTGCAGATCAACCGGCCGTTCGCGGGCGTGGGTCAGGTCACGGCCAACACCTGCATCGTCGCACCGGGCCGCTCGGATCGCAGCCCGACCGGTACCGGCACAGCGGCCCGCATGGCCGTGCTCAGGGCCCGGGGACAAATGACCGTCGGCGACTGGATGGATCACGCCTCGCTGATCGGCTCTCGCTTCCGTGGCCGGATCCTGGGCGATACCACGGTAGCCGGGAGGCCGGCGATCCGGCCTGCGATCGCCGGCCGCGGCTGGATCACGGGATTCCACCAGTACGTGCTGGACCCGGACGATCCCTATCCGCTGGGCTATGTGCTCAACGACACCTGGGGCGTCAGCGGCGCGACCGCCCAGTAACGCTGCGCGCAGCGCCGGGTCAGGTCTGCGGCCCCGGGTCGGGATCCCGGTTGACGATCGCCGGCGCGAAGGCTGGCATGCAAACAGCAATGTAGTCGGCGCCCGCCGGATCGGGCGTGGAATAGCGCACCCATTCGCCCGCCCGCGTGATGATCGCCTGGCCGGCGCGCACGTCGACTGGCGCTCCCGACTCCGATTCGACGCGCAGCGATCCCGCCAGCACGAGCGTGTACTCGTCGAAGCGCGGACGCTGGCCGGGTTCCGTCCAGCCCGGCGGGCTGCGCATGCGCGCGATGCTGAGCGCATCGGTCCGGCTGTTCACGCGGCCGATGAATTCCTCGATGCGCTTCGGCATCGTCCCCGCCGCAGCAATCACGGTCGGCGCTTCGATCAGGGTCGGCATGTGCATCCTCGCGGGCGTGGTCGGGCCGTCCGGCTACTTGCCGGCCGAATACCCGAAATCGATCGACAGCAGAGCACCGGTGATCGGCGCGGCTTCCGGGCGGGTCAGGAATTCGATGAAGGCCGCCACCTCGTCCGGCTGGATGAAGCGTGCACGTCCCGGCCCCTGCGGATAGCCGGCCAGCAAGCGGGCGAAGTAGCCGGCGGGATCGCCGCCGCCGTAGGTGCGCGCCTGAAAATCGAGCATGGGGCTGGCGACGTCGCCGGGGCACACGGCGTTGACGCGCACGCCCTTGGGCGCGAGTTCAAGGGCCAGCGCCCGGGTGAACAGGGCGACCGCGCCCTTGGAGGCACAGTAGGCCGCTGCTCCGGTATTGCCCTGGATTCCCGCGTCGCTCGCGAGGTTGACGATGAAGCCCTCGCGTTCCGCCAGGTGCGGAACCGCGGCGGCGCTCGTGAAGTAGAGTCCCTTGATATTGACGTCGAAAACGGCGTCGAAATCCTGCTCGGAGGTGTCAGCCGTCGGCCCTTCCCGCCACACACCGGCCGCGTTGACGAGCCCGTCGAGGCGGCCATGCTGGGCGACGGCCCAGGCGATGAGCTCGCGGCAGGCTGCGGCGGTTCGCAGGTCGGCAGTCCGGGACGGGGCGGCGCCGCACTCGGCCGCCACGCGCGCCAGTGCCGGCTCCGACAGGTCGGTCAGCAACGGGCGGATCCCGGCCCGCGACAGGCGCCGTGCCACCGCCCCGCCGATGCCGCCACCGGCCCCGGTGACGAGCACGACCCGCTGGTCGCGCGTCACGACTTGTCCTCGACGACGCTGTTACCGCCATCCACCACCAGCAGTTGGCCGGTCACGTACGAGGCCTCCTCGGAGCACAGGAAGGCGATGGCCGCCGCGACCTCCGCAGGGGTGCCCGACCGCCCGATCGGACTCGCGGCGCCCGCGCGCCGCTCATCCTCGGTCTGCGACCCGGTCGCGATCCAGCCGGGCGCGACCGCGTTGACGGTGACGCCGCCACGGGCGACTTCGAGGCAGAGCGATCGGGTCAGGCCCAGCAAGGCCGCCTTGGCGGCGGCGTACGCGGCGTCCCGCGCCACGCCCGCCACCGCACCGGTTGTCGACGAGACGTTGACGATCCGGCCCCAGCCGCGCGACGTCATGCCTTCCAGGCATGCGCGCGTCACCAGGAACGTGGTGGTCAGGTTGCGCTCGAGGACGCGGTTCCACAACGCCAGGTCCATCGCCTGAAGCGGCACCTGCGCATCGAGCGTGCCGAGCACGGCCATGCCCGCGTTGTTCACCAGCGCATCCACGGGACCCACCGCCTGCACCAGGCGCTCGACCTCTGCCGGCACCGTGAGGTCCGCGACCCAGCCCCTGGCGACGCAACCCATCTGGGCGAGCGCGCGTGCGCGTTCGTGTATCCGGTCCGTCGTCGACGTAATGGCCAGTCGGAAGCCGGCGCGCCCGAGGGCCGCGGCGGTGGCGTAGCCGATGCCGGTCTCGCTGCCGGCACCGGTGACGAGCGCGGTGCGCGCGGCCTTGCTGCTCATGGGGTCCCATCGCGGTCGTTGGTCCGCGGATTATAGGGTGTCGCGCGGCGGCGGCTTCAGCCGCGCCGGGGGGGTTTCGTGAGAGGATGCCCGGCCGAACCGGCCCCGGGTCCGGCAGGAGTGCGAGAGTCCATGCACGAACGTCCCAACATCCTCGTCCTGATGGCCGATCAGCTAACCGCGGGCGCGCTGCCCGCTTACGGCAACCGCGTGGCGCGGACTCCCCACATCGACGGCCTCGCCGAGGCAGGCGTCGTGTTCGAGTCCTTCTACTGCAACAGCCCGCTGTGTGCGCCGTCGCGGTTCTCGTTCATGGCCGGTCAGCTGCCGTCGGCAATCGGCGCCTACGACAACGCCGCGGAATTTCCCGCCGAGGTCCCGACGTTCGCGCACTACCTGCGACACGCCGGCTACCAGACGTCGCTGTCCGGCAAGATGCACTTCTGCGGCCCCGACCAGCTGCACGGATTCGAGGAGCGCCTGACCACCGATATCTACCCGGCCGACTTCGGCTGGACGCCCGACTGGACGCGCTTCGAGGAGCGGCCGGGGTGGTACCACACGATGGACTCGGTGACCCAGGCTGGCCCGTGCACGCGCACGAACCAGATCGACTTCGACGACGAGGTCGTCTACGCGGCGCGCCAGAAGCTGTTCGACGTCGCGCGCGGGCGCGACCGGCGGCCATTCTTCATGGTCGTCTCGATGACGCACCCGCACGATCCGTACACGATCCCGCACGAGTACTGGAACCGATACCGCGAGCAGGACATCGACATGCCGCGGGTGCGCATCGCCGCCGCCGAACAGGACCCCCACTCCAAGCGGATCCGCCACGTCATCGGCCTGGGCCTGCAGACGCCGAACGAGGCGCAGATCCGCGCGGCGCGCCATGCGTACTATGGTGCCGTGTCATACGTCGACGACCAGGTCGGCGCGCTGCTCGCGACGCTGCGCGAGGCCCGCCTGGCGGACAACACGGTCGTGCTGCTGATCGCCGACCACGGCGACATGCTGGGCGAGCGCGACCTGTGGTTCAAGATGAGCTTCTTCGAGCCCGCCTGCCGCATCCCGCTGATCGTCCACGCGCCGGGACGCTTCGCACCGCGGCGCGTAGCCGGATCGGCGTCGCTGCTCGATCTGCTGCCGACGCTGGCCGAGCTCGGCTCTCCCGGCGCGCCGGCGCAGCTCGCTGCGCCGCCCGGGGGCCGGAGCCTCGTACCGGCGCTGGAAGGCGGCGCCGCCCCCGACGAGGTGATCGGGGAGTACCTGGGCGAGTCCGCGATCGCGCCGATCGTGA
>JAFEDP010000719.1 GCA_018241545.1 Pseudomonadota bacterium | reverse complement strand
GCCTCGAGCCAGGCGCGCGTGACGTCGATGGACTGGATGGGCGCCTCGTGCCACAGGCCGTGCAGGTCCGCGCGCCACACCCCGAGCTTGGGCAGCTCGAACAGGAACACGTTGACGCAGTCCTCGGCCAGCTGCCGCTGCAGGTCGCCGAGCAGCTGGCGGCGCGCCTCGGGTGCGCGCGTCCGCGACAGCTGCTCGAGACGCGCCGCGTACGCTGGACTCGAGTAGCCGAAGTAGTAGCCGGGACGCGCGTAGATGTCGTAGTCCATCGGCTCGGTGTGCGAGACGATGGTCAGGTCGAAGTCGCGGTTCCTGAACACCTGCTCGAGCCACTGGGCCCACTCGATGTTCTCGATGCGCACCCGCACCCCGACGGCGGCGAGTTCGGCGGCGATGATCTCGCCGCTGCGGCGCGCGTAGTAGGGCGGCGGCAGGCGCAGCGTCGCCTCGAAGCCGCGGGGATAGCCGGCCTCGGCGAGCAGCGCGCGTGCCCGTGCCGGGTCGTACGGGTAGCGGCCGGTGAGGTCCACGTAGGCCGGGTCGTGTGGCGGGAAGTGGCTGCCGATGGGCTCGCCGTAGCCGTACATCGCGCCGGCGATCACGGCGCGGCGGTCGACGGCGTGGGCGAGCGCGCGGCGCACGCGCAGGTCGTTGAATGGCGGGCGCGCGTTGTTGATCGCGAGCAGCGTCTCGCCCTCGGTCGAGCCGACCACCACCGCAAAGCGCGGGTCGCGCTTGAGCTCGGCGAGGCTCTCCGGCGCGCTGAAGTTGGAGAACGCGTCGACGTCGCCCGCCAGCAGCGCCGCGCGCGCGGTGGCGGCGTCCGGCACGACCCGGAACGTCACGCGCTCGAGCAGCGCCGGCGGGCCCCAGTAGCCGGCGTAGCGCTCGAGCACGATCGCGTCCCCCTTGCGCCATTCGCGCACGCGGAAGGGCCCCGTGCCGACTGGCGCGGTCGCTTCGTGCGCCGCGCTCGCCGGCGACAGGATCACGAGGTTGCCCCAGCCGAGGTACGTCAGGATCTCGGCGACCGGGCGCTCGAGCTCCAGCGTGACCGTCAGCTCGTCCTCGATGCGCACGGCGCGCAGCGGCCGAAGCAGGTCGCGCAGCGGGTTGCGCGAGTCCGGCGCCCGTGCGCGCTCGAGCGTGAAGCGCACGTCCGCCGCCGTCAGCGGCGCGCCGTCGTGGAAGCGCACCCCCGGCCGCAGGCGGAAGCGGTAGCTCAGGCCGTCGTCGCTGATGGTCCAGTCGCGCGCCAGCGCCGGCACGACGCGCCCGTCCTCGGCGATGCGCGTCAGGCCCTCGAAGACGTTGGCGTACAGCACGTCGTGCGTCGCCTCGGCGGAGGTCGCCGACGGGTCGAGGTTCGGCGGCTCGAGCGG
>JAFEDP010000718.1 GCA_018241545.1 Pseudomonadota bacterium | reverse complement strand
CGCCGCGCCGATTAGGGCTAGAGTGGGTCCCGAACTCCTCGGGACGGAAAGGACGCTGACATGAAGGATGTTCGCCAGAGCCGGGCCGGCCGCGCGCTGCTCGGCTGCGGGTGCCTGTTCCTCGCCGCCGCGCCGGTTGCGGTGCGCGCCGACGACATCGCCGCGGACCTGCGCATCGACCGTGTCACCGTCTACCGCCAGGGCGCGGTCGTCACGCGTACCGGCCAGGTGACGGTCCCGGCCGGCAGCCACCGGCTGCGCATCCGCGGCCTGCCGGCCGCGGTCGAGGCGAAATCGCTGCACGTCGGCATCGAGGGTGCGGCGGTGCGGCTCGGCGGCCTCGACGTCACGACGATCAACGAGGAGAACTACGTCGGCGAGCCGGAGCGCGAGCTGCGCCGGCGCATCGAGCAGGTCACCGACCAGCGCCAGGCGGTGCAGGACGAGGCCGCCACCGCGCAGCTGCAGCTCAAGCTGCTCGAGTCGCTGGCGGCGGCGCCGGCCGGCGGGCCGACGCGCGCCGGCGTCGACGGCGCCAACCTCGCCGGCGTGCTCGCGACGATGGCGGCGAGCTCCGACGGCGCGCGCCGCCGGGTGCGCGAGGCGACGGCGCGCGGGCGTGAGCTCGATCGCACGCTCGAGCGGCTCAAGGCCGACCTCGCCAAGGTCGCCACGCGCAACAAGCGCAGCACCGAGGTCGCGGCCGCCGTCGAGGCCGCCGCCGCCACGACCACGACCGTGTCCGTGAGCTACCTCGTCCCGGACGCCGGCTGGACGTGGGTGTACGAGGCGCGCCTCGACACCACGGCGCGGCGCGTGACCCTCGAGCGTCAGGCGTCGGTCGAGGAAGGCAGCGGCGAGGACTGGCGCGGCATCGCGCTGACGCTCACCACCGCGGAGCCGCAGGGCGATGCCGCGACCCCGGCGGTCGGCTCGCTGTTCCTCGACCTCGCCACGCCCGAGCCGCCGCTGCCGCGGCGTGTCGCGCAGGCGAAGGCCATGGCCGCGCCGGCGGCCCCGCTGGAGGAGGTGGTGGTGACCGGCGCGACCAAGTCGGCGCGGGTCCTCTCGACCGAGTACCTGGCCGAGTACGCGGTGCCCGGCCGCGTGTCGGTGCTCTCGGACCGCGAGCCGCGGCTGTTCCCGGTGGGCGAGGATGCCTTCGACGTCGCACTCGTGGCGCGGGTCGTGCCGTCGGCGGGCCGGGTCGCGCACCTCGAGGCCACCTTCCAGTACCAGCGCGACGTGCCGGTCGAGGCCGGCGAGCTGCAGCTGTACCGCGACGGCGCATTCGTCGGCGAGGCGCAGACGCGGGCGCTGCTACCGGGCGCCGAAGTGCGCCTGCCGTTCGGCGTCGACGAGAAGGTGCGCGTGGCGGTCCACGACGAGAAGG
>JAFEDP010000717.1 GCA_018241545.1 Pseudomonadota bacterium | reverse complement strand
CGGATCGCGCGATACCGCGCGGTGAGCACCGGCCACTGCGGCTCCCACAGCGTCCGGTCGAGACCGAAGCCGTGCACCAGCACGACCGGCGCGCCCTGCCCGGCCTCCTCGACGTACAGCTCGCCGCTCGGGTCGGTCACGGCCATCACCTCCCCGGCGGCGCCGGCGACGGCGCCGGCGACGGCGCCACGAGTCCGCGCGCCTCGTCGGGCGTGAGCTCGAGCAGCCCGGTCGCGAGATCGACCACGCACGCGTCCCACAGTACGCGCAGGCGCGCCTTGAGCTGCGCGTACCCGTCCGCCTCGAGCTCCTCGAGCGTTGCCGGCTCACTGCGGTGGCCGAGGCACGCGCGCTCGGCGATCCGGTGGCGCTCGCGCACGTCGTAGACCCGCGCCTCGATCCCGACGCCGACCACGAACCGGCCCCGCGGTCCGGTCGGCAGCTCGTGCACGCCGACCGGCGTGCTGCGCACGTCGACGACGAGGTCAGCGCCGGCGGCGGCGCTGCTGATCGGGCCGGCGTTCTTCTCGTCGGTGGCGACCGGTCCGATCGCGGCCGGCCGCGCACCGCGGTAGGTCAGCACCGCGGTGACCAGGCGCTCGGCGATGTAGGACGAACCGTCGGGCAGCGCGTCGTTGCGCTCGGGCTTGACGGCGTCGACGTGGCGCCGCACCGCAAAGTTGACGGCCGCGGCCAGCTGCGTGGCGCGGTCCGTCACCGTCATCGCCGCCACCGGCGGCCGGTCGGTGCGGACCACCGTGTGCCCGGCCCAGGTCTGCGGACGCACGTGGGCGGCGTCGGCATCGTCGCCGCGAGCGCCGGCGGACGCGAACGCCGCGCCCGTAGCGAGCAGCACGGATGCGGTGCGGGCGCGCGAACGCGCGCGGCGAGGACACGACGGCGGCACGGCGGGCTCCCGGAGGACGCACAGCGGCTGGCCCCGTACGATGCCTGCCCGGCGCCGCGCGGGCAATCGGGGCAGAAGGCGCAGGATCGATGGGCCCGCTGGGATTCGAACCCAGAACCAAGGGATTCACTTCGCCCCGCGGTTTCCCGCGGGAGTGGACTATCTCTTCACCCTCGCACGCCCGCTCGCGCGGGTGCCGTTCGGGTGCGGGACGCTCCTGCCTGTCATCAAGGGCGCTCGGGCGAACCCAGCCCCCAGGTAGTCTCTGCACCTTCCGGCGGTGTACCGCCGGCTTGGCTCAGGGTTGCCATCGGATCCCGCGATCCGGTCAGGGTTCCCTGAATTCATCCCGTCCACTTCGCGCGTTACCGCGCGAAGGCACCGGGCCCGACCGCCGGGCCGATGAGTCCCCTGCTCTAACCGTTGAGCTACAGGCCCGGCGGCAGTCTAGCAAGCCCGGATTGCCGCCGGCGTCCGAACGCTCCGAT
>JAFEDP010000716.1 GCA_018241545.1 Pseudomonadota bacterium | reverse complement strand
CAGAACTTCTCGCTGTCCGACCCGGCCGTCATCATCGGCCTGTTCATCGGCGGCCTCGTGCCCTACCTGTTCGGCGCGATGGCGATGGAGGCCGTCGGCCGCGCCGCCGGCGCGGTCGTCATCGAGGTGCGGCGGCAGTTCAAGGAGATCCCCGGCATCATGGAGGGCAAGGCCAAGCCCGAGTACGGCCGCGCGGTCGACATGCTGACGCGCGCCGCGATCAAGGAGATGATCGTGCCGTCGCTGCTGCCGATCCTGGTGCCGGTCGTGATCGGCTTCGGCATGAACTACCTGATGGGCCCGGGCGCCGGCGTGCGCGCCCTCGGCGGCCTGCTGATCGGCACGATCGTCACGGGCCTGTTCGTCGCGATCTCGATGTGCACCGGCGGCGGCGCCTGGGACAACGCCAAGAAGTACATCGAGGAAGGCAACTTCGGCGGCAAGGGCTCCGACACGCACAAGGCGGCGGTGACCGGTGACACGGTCGGCGACCCGTACAAGGACACGGCGGGCCCGGCCATCAACCCGCTGATCAAGATCATCAACATCGTCGCGCTGCTGCTGGTGCCGCTGCTCTAAGCGGCGCCGCTGCGCGGCCGACGGAGGGCGCCCCCGGGGGCGCCCTCTTTTTTTGCGCGCGCGGCACCGTCACTCGGCCGTGGCCGGGTCGATGACGCTCGAGACGCGCGAGATGCGGTTGGCCGGGAAGCCGCCGAGCTCGGCGTGCCGCCTCACCAGCGACTCGTCGGCCGCCTGGTAGATGCAGTAGATCTTGTCCGGCGTCACGTAGCTGTGGACCCACTGCACCGCCGGGCCGAGGCTGCTCAGGACGCCGCAGGACTTCTGCGAGATCATCTTGAGGTCCTGCGGGCTCATCTGGCCGGCACCGGGGATGTCCCTCTCGATCACGAACTTGGGCATGACGAACTCCTGTTCGGGTGACTGGCCTCGCCGACGAGGCCGGGATCGGGGCCGGCGCGGCGGCCGGCGTGGCGAGAGCCTCGCCCGGCCGGCCCCGCGGCGTCTTGAAAGGCACGTGAAATTCTTCTAAAAGTCGTTCTCATTCGCGCCAAGGGTCGCCAAGAACCCGGCCGCCAGGGACCGGACCGGCGCCCGCGCCGGAGACCGGCCGCTTGGAATCCCTCCAGATCGGGCCCTTCGAGCTGTGTCCTGCGGAGCGCACCCTGCGCCGCGGCGGCCGGACGGTCGAGATCGGCGCGCGGGCCTTCGACCTGCTGACGGTGCTCGCCGAGCAGCCCGGCCGCCTCGTCAGCAAGGCGACCCTGCTCGAGCGTGTCTGGCCGCGCCTCGTCGTCGAGGAGAACAACCTCGCGGCGCAGGTGGCGAGCCTGCGGCGCGTGCTCGGCACGACCTCGATCCAGACGGTGGCCGGCT
>JAFEDP010000715.1 GCA_018241545.1 Pseudomonadota bacterium | reverse complement strand
CGACTCGCTGCCGGCGGCGGCCGCAGGGCCGGCCGCCATCGCCGCGGGTGCCGCGGATGCAGCGGGGGCGACTTGCGCAGCCGCGCCATCGACCTCGAACACCACGAGCTCGGCGCCCACCGCCACCATGTCGCCGGGCTGGCCGTTGAGCGCCGTGACGATACCGGTCACCGGCGCCGGCACCTCGACGACCGCCTTCTCGGTCGACATCTCCACGAGCGGCGCATCCTCGCGCACCCGGTCGCCGACCTTGACGCGCCAGGCGACGATCTCGGAGGACACCGTTCCCTCGCCGAGGTCCGGCACCTTGAAGACGTAGCGGCTCATCGGCCCTCCATGACGCGCTTGAGCGCCGCCGCCACGCGCTGCGGGCCGGGGAAGTACTCCCACTCGAACGCGTGCGGGTACGGCGTGTCCCAGCCGCAGACGCGCTCGATCGGCGCCTCGAGGTGCCAGAAGCAGCGCTCCTGGATCGTGGCCATCAGCTCCGCGCCGAAGCCCGCGAACCGGGTCGCCTCGTGCGCGATGACGCAGCGGCCGGTCTTCTGCACCGAGGCGGCCAGCGTCTCGACATCGAGCGGCACGATCGTGCGCACGTCGATGACCTCGGCGTCGAGGCCGAGCCCGCGCGCCGCCGCCTCCGCCACGTGCAGCATCGTGCCGTAGCTGATCACCGTCACGTCGCGGCCCTCGCGCACCACCGCCGCCTTGCCGATCGGCACCGTGTAGTGGCCGTCCGGCACCTCGCCACGGGGGTGCGTGCTCCAGGGCACGGCCGGCTTGTTCGGGTCGCCGTCGAACGGGCCGTTGTACAGGCGCTTGGGCTCGAGGAACAGCACCGGATCGTCGTCCTCGATCGCGGCGATCAGCAGGCCCTTGGCGTCGTAGGGATTGGCGGGCATCACCACCTTGAGGCCGCAGACGTGCGCGAACAGCGCCTCCGGGCTCTGCGAGTGGGTCTGGCCGCCGCGGATGCCGCCGCCGCACGGCGTGCGGATCGTCACCGGCGCGCTGAACGCTCCGGCGCTGCGGTACCTGAGGCGCGCCAGCTCGCTGACGATCTGGTCGTAGGCCGGGTAGATGTAGTCGGCGAACTGGATCTCCGCGACCGGCCGCAGGCCGTTGACCGCCATGCCGATCGAGGCGGCGACGATGCCGCCCTCGGCGATCGGCGTGTCGAGCACGCGGTGCTGGCCGTACTTGCGCTGCAGGCCGTCGGTCACGCGGAACACGCCGCCGAAGTAGCCGACGTCCTCGCCGAGCACCACCACCGCCGGGTCACGCCCGAGCGCGATGTCCATCGCCGAGTTCAGGGCCTGGATCATGTTCATCTGCGGCATGGCTCAGCTCCGCTCGCTGCGCAGCTGCGCGCGCTGCTCGACCAGGTGGCGCGGCATG
>JAFEDP010000714.1 GCA_018241545.1 Pseudomonadota bacterium | reverse complement strand
AGGCCGACGCCGTGATCGCCGAGGTGCTCGCCGCCGACGAGCTCGTGATCGCGGCGCCGATGTACAACTTCGGCGCGCCCTCGACGCTCAAGACCTGGTTCGACCACCTGGCCCGGGCCGGCGTCACGTTCCGCTACACCGCCCAGGGCCCGCAGGGCCTGCTGCGCGACAAGCGCGCGACGCTCGTGACGACGCGCGGCGGCGTGCACCGCGACCGTCCGCAGGACCACCTGGTGCCCTACGTGCGCACGATGCTGGCGTTCGTCGGCATCGACGCGCTCGAGGTCGTCTACGCCGAGGGCCTCGCGCTCGGCGAGGCGAACCGCGCCGCCGCGCTCGCCCGCGCACGGGAGGAGATAGACTCGCTGGCCCGCCGCCAGGCCGCCTGACCGGAGCGACCATGAACACCCGCACCGTGCTCGACGTCACCCGCGGCCGCCCGACCTCCGACGGCGGCGGCGTGCGCCTGACGCGCGTGGTCAGCCCCGAGCAGGGGCTCGACCCGTTCCTGCTGCTCGACGAGTTCGACTCGAGCGAGGCCAGCGACTACCTGGCCGGCTTCCCCGCGCACCCGCACCGCGGCTTCGAGACCGTCACCTACATGCTCGACGGCCACATGCTGCACGAGGACCACCTCGGCCACCGCGGCGACCTCAAGCCCGGCGGCGTGCAGTGGATGACGGCCGGGCGCGGCATCATCCACTCGGAGATGCCGCAGCAGGTCGAGGGCCGCATGCGCGGCTTCCAGCTGTGGCTCAACCTGCCGGCGGCACGCAAGATGGCGCCGGCCGCCTACCGCGACCTCGATCCAGCCGAGATCCCGGCGCTGGCGCTGCCCGGGGCGCGCGTGCGCGTGGTGGCCGGCCGGCTCGCCGCGGACGGAGGCGCCGCGCCGGTCGCGGGCCCGGTGGGGGGCGGCGCGACCGAGCCGCTGTACCTCGACGTCGCGCTCGAGGCCGGCGCGCAGCTGCAGCTGCCGACCCCCGCCGGCCACCGCGTGCTCGCCTACGTGTTCGAGGGCGCGGTGCGCCTCGGCGGCCGCGCGCTCGGCAAGGGCGAGCTCGCCGTGCTCGGCGACGGCGATGCGCTCGAGCTCGCGGCGCAGGCGTCCCCGGCGCGCGTGCTGGTGCTCGGCGCCCGGCCGCTGCGCGAGCCGGTGGTGCACTACGGGCCGTTCGTGATGAACACGGTCGAGGAGATCCACCAGGCGATCCGCGACTACCAGAGCGGGCACCTGACCGCGGCCGGCTGAGGCGGCGCGCCTACCGGCGCGCCGCGGCGCCGGGCACAATCGGCCAATGAGCCCGCGTCCGCCGGACGAGTGCCTGCCGGACCAGCTGGCGCTGATGTGCCGCCAGCTGGTCGTGCCGGCGATCGCCACCGTGCCGGCCGCGATCGCGGTCGCCTTCGCGATC
>JAFEDP010000713.1 GCA_018241545.1 Pseudomonadota bacterium | reverse complement strand
ATCGACAAGCTGCCGCTGCCGTGCAAGAGCGCCCCCGGCTTCGTCGTCAACCGCGTGCTGTTCCCGTACCTGACCGAGGCGATGCTGGCCGCCCAGGAGGGCGTCGCGCTCGCGCTGATCGACGAGGCGGCGCTCGCCTTCGGCATGCCGCAGGGGCCGATCGAGCTCGCCGACACCGTGGGCCTGGACGTCGCGCTGCACGTCGGCGAGGTGCTGTCGGCCGCCTTCGGCACGCCGCGCCCGGACGTGCTCGCCCCGCTGGTCGCCGCCGGCAAGCGCGGCCGCAAGACCGGCCAGGGGCTGTACGCCTGGGCCGACGGCCGGCCGGTGAAGCCCGCGCCGGCCGGCAGCGCGCCGGCCGACCTCGCCGACCGGCTGGTCCTGCCGATGGTCAACGAGGCGGCGGCGTGCCTGCGCCAGGGCATCGTCGCCGACGAGGACCTGCTGGACGCCGGGGTCATTTTTGGTACCGGCTTCGCGCCGTTCCGCGGCGGGCCGATCCACTACGCGCGGCGCCGCGGCATCGCGGCGGTCGTCGCCCGCCTCGAGGAGCTCGCCGCCCGCCACGGCCGGCGCTTCGCACCCGACCCGCACTGGGCGGTGCTCGCCGGCAAGCAGGCGTGACGCCGTCCACGGGGCCGGCGGGTGGCGCGTGCTACCATGAGCGCTGACGCTGCGCGGTGCGACGGATGGAGAACGAAGCGCTCGACCCCGACCTGCTGCGGACCTTCACGCCGCTCGACGGCTTCAAGAAGGAAAACCTCGCGGCCCTCGCGCGCAAGACCTCGCTGAAGGAACTGCCGGCGGGGCGCACCCTGTTCCGCGAGGGCGACAACGACAAGCGCACCTACTACCTGGTGCGCGGCGAGGTGGAGCTGCGCGCGGGCGACGCGCTGGTCGCCGTGATCCGCTCGGGCACCGTCGAGGCGCGCAACCCCCTCGCCCCCGGCATGCCGCGCCGCTTCACGGCGCGCGCCGCCAACGACATCGAGTACCTCGCCGTCGACAGCGACCTGCTGGACGTGCTGCTGACCTGGGACCAGACCGGCAGCTACGAGGTCAGCGAGCTCAACCCGGAGCAGCCGGTCGCCGAGGGCGACTGGATGACGACGCTGCTGCACACCAAGGCCTTCCACCGGATCCCGCCGTCCAACCTGCAGGCGATCTTCATGCGCATGCAGCGCGTCGGCTACCGGGCCGGCGAGGTCGTGATCAAGCAGGGCGACGAGGGCGACTTCTTCTACGCGATCACCTCGGGACGCTGCGTGGTCACGCGCGAGACCCCGCTCAACCGCGAGGGCATCAAGCTCGCCGAGCTCGGCCCGGGCGACACCTTCGGCGAGGAGGCGCTGATCTCCGAGGCCAAGCGCAACGCCACCGTCTCGATGCTGACCGACGGCTCGCTGATGCGCCTCAACA
>JAFEDP010000712.1 GCA_018241545.1 Pseudomonadota bacterium | reverse complement strand
GCCGCGACCGCGGCGCGCTTCGCGCCGGGGGCGCGGGTGCGCACCCAGGCGGCACCGGCCCCGCACCACACCCGCCTGCCCGCGTATGCGCGCGGGCGCGTCGGGCACATCGAGCGCGTGCACGGCGCGCACGTGTTCCCCGACCGGCACGCGCACGGGCAGGGCGAGGCGCCCGAGTGGCTCTACACGGTCGCCTTCGACGGCCGGGAGCTGTGGGGCGAGTCGGCGGCGCCGGGGCTCACGGTGTCGATCGAGGCCTTCGAGCCGTACCTGGAGCCGGCATGACGGGCCTCCCGGCCGCGCTCGCGCCGCCGCGCGACGCCGGCGGCGTGCCGGTGTTCCGCGCGCCGTGGGAGGCGCAGGCGTTCGCGATGGCGCTCGCGCTCCACGAGCGCGGGCTCTACAGCTGGAGCGAGTGGGCGGCGGCGCTCGGCGCTGAGATCGCCGCTGCCGTGAGCCGCGGCGAGCCGGACGACGGCACGACCTACTACCGCCACTGGCTGGCCGCGCTCGAGCGCCTGGTCGCCGCCAAGGGCGCGAGCAGCGCCGCCGAGCTCGCCGGCTACCGGCGCGCCTGGGAGCACGCGGCCGCGCGCACCCCGCACGGCCAGCCGATCGCGCTCAGCGACGCCGACTTCGCACCCTGAGCGGCCGCGGGCCGCCGAGCGCCCGCCGCGGCCTGCCGCGGTCACCGTCCTTCGGTTCCACGCAAGCCTCGCCCCCGCGTCCGGGTGTCATCATCGGGGCAGTCCCGCGCGGAGTGCCGCCCATGCCAACGTCCCGCTGGTGGATCGCCCTCGTCGCCTCGAGCGCGCTCGTCTCGAGCTGCTCGATGTGGATGTGCCCGGGCTGCGGCAACCAGCCGCACCGGTCGTCCTCGCTGGTGGCGTTCCTGTACCCGGACGCCCGGCAGCCGCCCGGCCCGCCGGCGGTGCCCGTCCTGCATCCGCCGCTGCGCGTCGGGCTCGCGTTCCTGCCCTCCGCGACCGCCGGCGGCGATCCGCTCGATGCGGCGCAGAAGGACGCGGTGCTCGCCCGCGTCAAGGCGCGCTTCGAGGGCAAGCCGTTCATCGCCGAGATCGTGACGATCCCGGACTACTACCTCTCGACCGCCCGCGGCTTCGCGGGCCTCGAGGGACTCGAGCGCCTGTACAGCCTCGACCTCGTCGCGCTCGTCTCCTACGACCAGATCACGCGCGTCGAGGACAACCGGCTGTCGCTGGCCTACTGGACGATCGTCGGCGCCTACGTGATCCCGGGCACCTCGCACGAGACCACGACGCTGCTCGACCTCGCGGTCGTCGACCCGGCCAGCCGCTCGCTGGTGCTGCGCGCGGGCGGCACCGACGCGCGCCGCGGGGACGAGGCGCTCGTCGACGCGCAGCGGCGCACGCGCGAGGCGAGCCGCGCCGGGTTCGAC
>JAFEDP010000711.1 GCA_018241545.1 Pseudomonadota bacterium | reverse complement strand
TGCGCGCGCTCGGTGCGCGCGCCGCCTGAGACGGCGGCTCAGGGGAGCGCGGCGAGGTCGTCGGGCAGCTGCGGGCAGACGCGGCGCAATGCCGCGCGGTAGGCGTCCTCGGCGCGCAGCGACGGAACGAGCTCCTGCAGCAGGTGGCGGCGGGTGGCGAGCCAGAGCCGCAGGTAGCGGCTGCGCACGCGGTAGCGCGAGCCGACCTTCTCGACGATGGGCGCGGCGCCCTGCACGCAGGGCTTGAGCGCGCCGACGACCGCGGCGCCGCGCGGCTCGCCGGCCGTCGCCAGGAACTCCTCGGTCGCGTAGCCGAGGTGCTCGCAGAGCGCGGTCGCGAGCAGCACCCGCGTCTGGCGCCGGGTCAGCAGCGCCAGCCACGCCTCGCCCATCGGCGTCTGGTCGGCGAGGATCTTGTCGAGCGCGCGGCCGAGCTCCGGCGCGCCGACCGTGCGCCGCACCGCGACGTTCCAGGCCTCGTGCGCGAGGTGCTGCACGTCGTTCGGCGAGTCGCCGCCGATCGCGAGCAGCACCTGCGCGGCCTCCGCGCCGAGCTCGAAGCCGCCGGTCGCGAACTGCTCGCGCAGGAACGTGCCGAAGTCCGCCGCCGGGATCGGCTCGACCTCGAGGAGCCGCGCCGACTCGAAGAACGGCGAGGCCTCGCTGACGAACAGGCCGCGGAACGAGTCGCGCGCGCTGCCGGCGAAGAAGCACGGGATGCGCATGCGCTGCAGCTCCGAGCGCAGCAGCCCGAGCACCGCCTCGCCCTCGCGCGGCGGCAGCCGGTCGCGCACGTCCTGCAGCTCGTCGATGAACAGGCTGAACGGGCGGCGCTTGGCGATCTCGGCCACGTAGCCGAGCAGGCGCTTCAGGTGGTCGGTCGGCACCCGCGTGCGCAGCGAGGCCTCGACGCCGTGGTAGCCGAGGCGGATGTCCTCGATGCCGACGCCGACCTCGCGCAGCCACGGCGTCACGCGCCGCGCGACCGGCGACAGCGTCCGCACGAAGGCGTCGACGTCCTCGGCCGCGCGGCGCACCAGGTCCTCGGCCGACAGCACCTGGTGGAAGTCCCAGCGCAGCAGCGGCAGGCGCTTGCGCTCGTGCGTGCGCTCGATCAGCGAGCTCTTGCCGAGCCGGCGGTCGCCGGCGAGCGCGAGGCGCGCGCGGTCGCGCACCGCGGCGAGGATCGCCGCCTCGTAGGGCGGGCGCGGGCAGGCGGCATCGTCGCGGCCGAGCACGCGGCCGTAGACGAACGGGTTGGGCGCGGGCGGGCGGGCGCGGCGCATGCGGCCGATGTTACACGTTCGGGGTAGAAAGGTATCCCGATCGGGGTAGGCGAGCCGGCTGGGCCCGTCGGCCCGCGCGGCTGGCGATCCTGCAGCGCGGCACCGGCCGTCGGCGCGGGCGCCGCGCCGGTCGCCCG
>JAFEDP010000710.1 GCA_018241545.1 Pseudomonadota bacterium | reverse complement strand
ACCGCGACCCGCGCGCCGGGCGCGAGCGCGCCGAGCGGCCGCCAGCCCTGCGGCGTCAGCAGCGGGTGCTCGGCGGTCGCGCACAGCGTGTGGCCGAGCGCGGTCGTCAGGCGCAGCACCGGCCGCACGCCGCTCGCCCGCAGCTCGAGCACCCGGCGCCGCCTTAGCCGCCGCTCGGCATCGCAGGCGTAGGTGGCGCGCAGCCGCGCGCGCCCGGCCAGCACGTCGTCGATCGCCACCCAGGTGCCCGAGTCGGCATCGAGCACGCGTGTGCCGCCGACCACGCACTCCGGGAATCCGTACTCGCCGAAGCCGAGGATCTGGTTGAAGATCGCGCGCGCGAACGACTCGCTGTAGCCGCGCGCGCGCATGCCCTCGATGAGCCGCGCCTCGAACGGCCCCAGCCCGCCGCGCCGCTTCCACGCGGCCATCGCGCGCCGCAGGCGGTCGGCCTCGCCGGGCGTGAACCCGGCCGCGACCACCGCGAGCTGCATGACCTGCTCCTGGAAGATCGGCACGCCGAGCGTGCGCTCGAGCACGCCCTGCACCTCGGCGCTCGGGTAGCGCACCGCCTCCTCGCCGTTGCGGCGCCTCAGGTACGGGTGGACCATGTCGCCCTGGATCGGCCCGGGGCGGATGATCGCGACCTCGATCACGAGGTCGTAGTAGTTGCGGGGCCGCAGGCGCGGCAGCATCGCCATCTGCGCCCGCGACTCGATCTGGAACACGCCGATCGTGTCGGCGCGCGAGATCATCTCGTAGGTGGCCGGGTCCTCGGCCGGCACGTCGGCCATCGCGAACGGCCCGCCGCGGCGCGCCGCGACGAAGGCGAGCGCGCGGCGGATCGCCGTCAGCATGCCGAGCGCCAGCACGTCGACCTTGAGCAGCCCCAGGTCGTCGAGGTCGTCCTTGTCCCACTCGATGACCGTCCGGTCCGCCATCGCCGCGTTCTCGACCGGCACCAGCTCCTCGAGCGAGCGGCGCGCGATCACGAAGCCGCCGACGTGCTGCGACAGGTGCCGCGGGAACCCGACCAGCTCGCGCGCGAGCTCGAGCGCGAGCCTGAGCGTCGGGTTGCCCGGGTCGAGCCCGGCCTCGCGCACGCGCTCATCCTCGATGCGGCGGCCGTCCCACCACTGCATGCTGCGCGCGAGGCGCTCGACGGTCGGGCCGTCGAGGCCGAGCGCCTTGCCGACGTCCCTGAGCGCGCTGCGCGGCCGGTAGCTGATCACGGTGGCGGCGATCGCCGCGCGGTGCCGGCCGTACTTCTGGTAGAGGTACTGGATCACCTCCTCGCGCCGCTCGTGCTCGAAGTCGACGTCGATGTCGGGCGGCTCGTTGCGCTCCTTCGACACGAAGCGCTCGAACAGCAGCGACATCCGCGACGGGTCGACCTCGGTGATGCCGAGGCAGTAGCACACCGCGGAG
>JAFEDP010000070.1 GCA_018241545.1 Pseudomonadota bacterium | reverse complement strand
GCACGGGCCCGGTCCTCGCGCGACAGGTGGTAGACGATGAAGAACTTGAGCTGCAGGTTCTTGGCGATCAGCGGGAAGAACGGGACCTGCAGCGGCGTCGCGCTGCTGCCGTAGACGACGCACTCGCCGCCCGGGCGCAGCATCTCGAGGTCCGCGGCCGCATTGGCGGCGAAGTCGAGCTCGATGATGCGATCGACGCCGCGCCCGCCGGTCAACTCGGACACCCGCGCGGCCAGCGGCTCCGACTTGTACAGCACCACCTCGTCGGCGCCCGCCTCGCGCGCGAGCGCGGCCTTATCGGGTGTGCTCGCCGAGGCGATCACCCGCGCGGCGCCAAGCTGGCTCGCGCACTGCACGGCGTAGTGCCCGACGGCACCGGCGCCGCCCGCGACCAGCACCGTCTTGCCGGCGACGCCGCCATCCATCAGCACGGCGTGCAGCGCGGTCAGCGCCGGGATGCCGAGGCAGGCGCCGGCCTCGCCGCTGACACCTTTGGGTAGCGGCACGGCCTGCTCGGCGGGCAGGCACACGAACTCGCAGGCGGTGCCGTGCGGGCGGCCCCAGGCGGCGTTCCACAGCCAGACGCGCTCGCCCACGCGGGCGGCGTCGACGCCCGCGCCGACCGCATCGATCACGCCCGCGCCGTCGCTGTGCGGGATGACGCGCGGGAACGGCATGCCGCTGCGCAGGCCCGCGCGCGACTTGACGTCCGAGGGGTTAACGCCCGACCACTCGACGCGCACGCGCACCTCGCCCGCGGCCGGCTGCGGGTCGGCCAGCTCGCCGACCTGAAGCACCTCGCGGGCGGCTCCGACCCGTTCGTAATATGCGGCTCTCATCCGGCCATTGTAGCCGGCACGCGCGACCGCGGGCGCGCACCGGCGGCGGCGCGTCCCGGTTGATGGACCGAAGGGCCTTGGCCGACAATTCCGGACGCGGCGTCGACTCTGGCCTCGGCTCTGCGGTCGATCGCGTGCGACGCAACACGAGTCGAGCACGTCGCGCGAGGAAGGATATCCGGCGCCGGGCGGGCCACCGATACGGCCGCGTGGACGCCCGCAGCGCGGCGGCGCCGGCGATCAGGACCGAATCACTCCGGATGCAGATAGCGGCAGCTGGCGTCGGCCGGGTCGTGTGCGAGGAGCCGGTCATAGAGGCCGACGTTCTCGGCGACCGCGCGCTCGACGTCCTCCGGCAGCAGAAAGCCCTCCTCGACCAGGCGGGCCGCGGCGGCGCGTACCTGCGCGACGTAGTCGGCGCGCGTCGGGTAGCGCTCGGCGAGGCTCGGGCGCGGATCGCCGGCGGCCGCGCGCTCCGCCGCGGTGCGTGCGAACGGCTGGAAGCTGCCGTCGAAGCGCGCGGTGGCCCACGCGAAGCCCGTTTCCGGCGCGCGCGGGTTCCAGCCGGTGTGCGTGCCGAGAGGCACCGAGAGTTCGATCAGCCGCACGCCGCCCCGGTCGTTACCGTCCGCGTCCGGCGCCGGGACTCGCGTCCCGAACTCAGGCCCGTGACCCGGAGGGACCCGTGTCGGGATACCCGTGGAGGCGTAGGCCGACCCGAAATCGAGCCGCGGCTCCGCGAGTGCCTGGGCCGGTGGCGCGAGGCCGATCCCGCTCGGAAAGGCACTGCGGTAGTCCACCACGGTGACGAGCGTCCCATCGGCGATGCGCGGCACCGCGCTCGGCGGCGGTGGCACGCCGCCGGCGACCCAGCGCGCGAGTGCGAGCAGCAGTGCCCGCATCGGCAGGTAGTGGTCGGTCGTGGACACGCAGTTCACGTACGGCGCGCGCACGGACGAGCGGCCCACGTAGTGCTGTGCACCCGTGAACGCGTAGACGCGCGTCGTGGGGCCCGCGTCGACGTCGGCGGAGCCGTCCGGCGTGGTCGTGACCAGCGAGGCGTCGCGGTTCCAGTATTCGGTCGACGTGTTCGCCATCACGATCTTGGGTACCCGCCCCTGCCGGTCGCGGGCATGGTCGAGCCGCGAGGCCGTCTGGCCGGTCCGCGGGTCGCGGGTCGGGGTGGTCGTGAACGGGAACGCGTCGGTCGGGTAATCGTGTTCCTCGAGCATCGACGGATGGCGCGTCGGCTGCGCGAACCGGCTGTTAAAGCCGGCCGAGCCGCCACCGCCAGGAACCTCAAGGAACGCGCCGTCGAACGCGAGCCGACCGGCCTCGTCGACGTCGAGCCCGTCGTGCAGCATCCGGCCGATCACGCGCGCGGACTGGCTGATCCCGAAGATCACGACGTGCGGCGGCGGACGGTGCCCGGCGAACGGATGCGCGCGGAACCACGCGAGCAGGTCGCGGATACCAGCGAGGCCGGCGCCGGTGACGTACGGATCCTTCGCCACGTAACGCAGCGCGTAGATCCGCCCGGGCTGGAAGCCCCCGTTCAGCGTCACGCGGCCCGGCCCGCCGACCCGTTCCGGCGCGACGAACCGCCACTGTGACCGCGGCAGTTCGCGGCGCGGTGCGTCGGGTGTCTCGCGTTCCGTCAGCACGGCGTCGGGGTCGTCGGCGGTCGCGGGCTCATAGGTCAGCCCGCGCATCCCCGCATAGGTGGCGACCTCGGCCGGCGCGGGAACGATGAACTCGTTCTCGACCACGCCCGTGATGGGGCGTCCGCCGGGGCCGCGCGCGATTGGTGGCTCGAACACGAGCGGGCGCATGCCCGGCTCCGGAGGCGCGACATCCCACGTCCAGGCGGAGAACAGCAGCGTGAAGCCGTGCCGCATCAGGAAGCCGTCGCCGGCGTCCGCTGGCGTCGTCGGGTCGTTGTGCGCCGGGCTGTGGCCGTTGACCTGCCCGAG
Organism: Pseudomonadota bacterium; assembly: GCA_018241545.1. Lineage (GTDB taxonomy): Bacteria > Pseudomonadota > Gammaproteobacteria > Steroidobacterales > Steroidobacteraceae > CAIKZZ01. The sequence goes on along the minus strand of JAFEDP010000070.1, from coordinate 8,370 downwards.
GATCGCGATCCCGCCGCGGTTGTTGACGTCGTAGAGCAGCGTGCCGTTGCCGCCGCCCGCTACCGGGCGCAGCAGCACGAACTCGGACTTGAACGTGACGTGGCCGCGCGCATCGCGGGGCGCGCGGGACAGGTCGACGATCCCCCGATTGGCGCGCCGCGCCGGGTCGAGCGCGAACCAGGCCGTGCCGCGGATCTTCTCGTATGCGCCGAACTCACCAAACGTCACGCCGGGCGCGAACGGCACTCGTTCGCTGATCTCGACTCGCTCCACGGCGGCCAGCGATGCGCACGGCAGTATCGCGCCCATGACCAGCATGCGCCGCAGCCAGATTCTTAGCGTCCGCATCCCGGTCTCCCTGAGCCCGCCCCAAGCCGCCCATGGAGTATTGCTCAGCCCGACGCGCTGCGCGATGCTTCGTGCCCCGGGCCGATGCCGACCCAAGGAGTGTTTCGTGTCCATCCGATCAGTCCTGCCCGCCGCCGGGGCGCTCATTGCGCTGTCGATTTCCGCGCTGTCGGGCGCGGATCCGGTACCCGATGCCGCGCCGCCCGCGGCCGTGATCGCCGCGATCACTCGCGACATCCGCCCCGAGCAGATTGAGGCCTCGGTGCGCACCCTCGTCTCGTTTGGGACGCGGCACACGCTCTCCGACGCGAAGGATCCGAAGCGTGGCGTCGGCGCCGCACGGCGCTGGATCCGCGCCGAGTTCGAACGATGCTCAAAGGCCGCCGGCGGGCGCCTCGTCGTCACCGACGATGCGTTCGTCGCCGAACCCGGTCCGCGCATCGCGGCACCGACCGAGATCGTGAACGTGGTCGCGACGTTGCCGGGCGAGCAGCCGGCGTCGCGCGACCGCCTGATCGTAGTGTCAGGCCACTACGACTCAATGCCGTCGGACGTCATGGATTCGAAGTCGGACGCGCCCGGCGCGGACGACGACGCGTCCGGTACGGCGGCGGTGCTCGCCGCCGCCTGCGCGATGGCGAAGCACCACTTCGATGCGACGCTCGTGTTCATGGCGGTCGCGGGCGAGGAGCAGGGTCTCGTCGGCGCAACGCACTGGGCGAACGAGGCCCGGCGGCGCAACGCCGACATCGCGGCGATGTTGGACAACGACATCGTCGGCAGCTCGCACGCGGAGGATGGCAGCGTCGAGAAGGGGCGAATTCGCCTGTTCGCCGAGGGGGTGCCGGCTCACGCCGCGCTCACCGACGCCGAGCGCCAGCGCATCGCGACCGGCGGCGAGAACGATTCTCCCGCGCGCGAACTCGCGCGGTTCGTGCGCGAGACGGCGGCCGAGCATGTGCCGGGCTTCGCGGTCGACGTCGTCTACCGCCGCGACCGCTATCTGCGCGGCGGCGATCACATTCCGTTCCTCGAGGCCGGCTATCCGGCCGTGCGCTTTACCGAGGCGCACGAGGACTTCCATCACCAGCACCAGAACGTGCGCGTGGAGAACGGTGTCCAGTACGGCGACCTGCCGACGTACGTTGATCCGCAGTACACGGCGAATGTCGCGCGCGTGAACGCCGCCACGCTCGCTGCGCTCGCGCTTGCGCCGGCCGCGCCGCGCGGCGTGGTGATCGACACGGTCAGGCTCGAGAACGACACGACGCTGCGCTGGGAGCCGAATCGGGAGCCGGACGTGGCCGGCTACCGGGTCCGCTACCGCCGTACCACCGCGCCCGACTGGGAGGTGACACGCGACGTCGGTAACGTCACGCAGGTCACGCTGCATGGCGTATCGAAGGACGACTTCCTCTTCGGCGTCGAGGCGGTCGATCGCGACGGTAACCACAGCCCTGCGACCTACCCGGCCCCGTACCGACCGGCTCGCTGAAGCGGCGCGCCGACAGGCGGGTGCCCTCGACGCCGACCGGGGTCTGGCCTGACGGCGCGCGGACGGCCATGAGCTTCGCGCCGACCGCCGGCGCGCGCAGAATCGAAGCGGCGCCGCGTCGTGCTCAGTGCGCCGTCTGCGTGAAGATGCGCTTCGGCAGCAGCGCGTGGACGCCGACGTTGCCGTCGACCAGCTGCGTGATATCGAGGTCGACCGCGACGCTCGCCAGCATGTAGGCGTCGTCCCGCGACAGGTGCTTTTCAGTCTGCAGGAATTCGAGCATGTCGCGCAGTGCGTGCTCGGTGGCCTCCTTGAGATCGTGGCTGAAGCCCATGGTCAGGAAGTGCTCCGGCGTCTCGGCTCGCGGCCACAGCAGGTGGCGGTCCTTGTGGACGACGAAGCGGAACTTGCCGGTCAGGTACGTCTCGAGGGCCGTGATGTCTACCTCGCCGTTGCCCTGGGCGGCGTGGCCGTCTCCAGCCTCGAAGAGCGCGCCCTTCGCCGCGACGGGGATGTAGAGCACGCTACCGGCGACCAGTTCGCGGTTGTCGAGATTGCCCGCGTGCGCGAACGGCGGCGCGCTGTCGATCTTCCCACCGGCCGGTGCGACGCCCATGCTGCCGAAGAAGGGGCGCAGCGGGATGCGAACATCCTGCGCAAACACGGCGACGCCGGCACTGCGATCGAGCGGGATGATCCGATACCGGCTGTACGGATACTCCATCGGCAGGAAGCCGCGGTTGAGGCCGAACGCGTTGCACGCGAAGTCGACGTCGATGTCGACCTGGAGGATCTGCACCTCGAGCACGTCGCCGGGCTCGGCCTCGGCGATCGCGACGGGTCCGGTCAGGATGTGCCCGCCGGGGCCGCGGTCCTTGACCTGGTCGTAGATCGCCTGCGTATACGCGGGGATCGACGTGGCCGGAACGCCGGCGGCGACCATCCGCGCCGGCGACCCACAGGTCGAGACCGTCTGCATCCGGACCGTGTCCCCCGAGTGCACGGTCAGGACCGGCGGGGCCTCGCCCGAGTAGTAGCCCCAGGCGACCGTGGCGGGGCTCGCGGGCAGGAAGAAGTCCGCGGCCGGCGTCGCGGGCGACAGGCCAAGCGTCAGCGTGGCGAGCAGAAGCGGTCGGGCGAGCGCATGCATGCGGGCGACTCCGGAACGACCGGCCGCGTCGGCCGCCGTGATCGGGCAGTGTAGCCGCGCACCGGCACCGGTATGCTCTCGATCGGTCCGGGTGCGCCCGCGGGCGGACGCTGTCAGTCTTTAGGGGGATCACTGATGCCATCTCTGAGGTTCTGCCGCGCGCCGGTCGCCGCGGCGATGATTGGCGTCGCGCTCTGCGCTGGTGCGCCTGCCGCGGAGCCGCCATCGGTGCCTGCCGTCCTGGACGCGCTGTCGTCGGTTCATCCGTTCAGCGAGGTCGCGCTGTCACCGGACGGCCGCTCGCTGGTGTACGGGACCGTTTCCACCGGCAAGCGCGGCGGTGCAGACGTCGACGTCTCGTCGCTGTGGCTCGTCGACGCCCGCGGTCGCACCGCGCCGGTGCGCCTCACCGCGTGCCCGGGCGCCGCCTGCGACGAGCACGGGGTCGGCTGGTCGCCGGACGGCACGCACGTCGTGTTCGTCACGACCGGCGCGGACGAGCAGCCGCAGGTCGCGGTAGCCGATGCGCGCGGCGGGCGCGTCGAGATCCTGACGAAGGCCCACGGGCCGCTGGATACGCCCCGCTGGTCTCCGGACGGGAAGCGCATCGCGTTCCTCTATTCCATGGGCGCGCCCAAGCAGCCCGGGCCACTGAATCCGCTGGCGCGCGATGCGGGCGTGATGTCGCAGACGATCTACGAGCAGCGGCTCGCGGTCGTCTCCGCGACCGGCGGGTCGATCGCGCTGCTCGGTCCGGCGGATCTCAACGTGTACGAGTTCGACTGGTCGCCGGACGGCTCGCGATTCGCGGTCACCGCGGCGCGCGGCTCCGGCGACGACAACTGGTGGATCGCGGAACTCGACGTGATGGACGCCGCAAGCGGTGCCATCACCACGCTCGCTAAGCCCTCGTACCAGATGGCCTCCCCACGCTGGTCCGGCGACGGACGGCGGATCGCGTTCATCGGCGGCCTGATGAGCGACGAGTCCATCACCGGCGGCGATCTGTACGTGGTAGACGTCGGCGGGGGCGAGCCACGCAACGTGCTGCCGGGACTCGCGGCGTCGCTGCACACGATCACCTGGAACGGCGCGTCGAACCGCGTGATCGCGACCGAGTTCGCGGCCGGTGAGGAGGTGCTCGCGAGCATCGACGTGGACGCGGGCACGCAGAAGGAGCTCTGGCGTGCGCCGCAGATGATCTGGGCGAACTCCGTCATGGGCTTCACGCCCGGCGACGCGGGCATCGCGCTGTCGAGGGACGCGCACTGGTCCGCCGTGATCCGCCAGTCTTACACTTCGCCGCCGGAGGTCGAGACCGGCCCGCCCGGCCGCTGGTCCGCGATCACGCACGCGAATGCGACAGTGCATCCGCTGACCGGCGCGGCGCAGAACGTCTTCTGGACCAGCGACCAGTTCCGCGTCCAGGGCATGCTGGTCGCGCCGCCGGTCATCGAGCCGGGTCGGCGCTATCCGCTGGTGGTCGAGGTGCACGGCGGCCCTGCGTTCGCGCACTACCCGATCTTCCCAAGCGGGCCCGAGGCCTTCGACGTCGCGCTCGCGAGCCGCGGCTACTGGATCTTCAAGCCGAACCCGCGCGGCAGCTACGGCCAGGGTGAGGCGTTCACGCGTGCCAATGTGCGCGACTTCGGCTTCGGCGACCTGCGCGACGTGCTGAGTGGCCTCGACGCCGTCCTCGCGCGCGCGCCGATCGACCCGGCGCGGCTCGGCGTCATGGGCTGGAGCTACGGCGGCTACATGACGATGTGGGCGGTGACGCAGACGCCACGCTTCCGCGCGGCTGTGGCCGGCGCCGGCCTGTCGAACTGGCTGAGCTACTACGGCACCAACAACATCGATACCTGGATGCTGCCGTACTTCGGCGCCTCGGTGTACGACGACCCGAAGGTCTACGAACGCAGCTCGCCGATGACGTTCATCAAGAATGCGCACACGCCGACGCTGGTGCTGTCGGGCGACCGCGACGCGGAGGTACCGATCTCGCAGTCCTACGAATACTGGAACGCGCTGCGGCGACTCGGCGTGCCGACGGAGTTCGTGGTCTACCCGGACGAGGGCCACTTCTTCTTCAAGCGCGCCGACCAGGTCGACCGGATGACCCGCGTGCTCGGCTGGTTCGACCGCTATCTCGGCGATGCGGCCGTCCGGTAGCCCGGCGCACGGACGCCCGACGTGGACCGGGCGTCGCCGCATCCCATCGCATCCGATTTTCGAGGCGTTCTGCGGTGACTCGATCCTTACGCATGGCCGCGGTGCGCGCTGCTGCCTCGCGCGACCGCATCGGCGTGCGCGGCTGGGCGGGCCGCGCTTTCCAGCCTGATCTTAGCGGCGTCGACGAGGCGCTCCGACGGCACGGCGGCCCGTAGCGTTTTCTGAACGGCCGCTGGCTGGCCGCCTGGCTAGCAACACACGCGCCGTCCGGGCGCGGGACGGAGGGTGGAACGTGACCAGTACGACTCGACGCGAGTTCCTGTCCGGGAGCATGGGTCTCGGCGCGTTCGCCGCGGCCGCCGCGAGCGCGGCCGCGGGAAATTCCCCGGAAACGCCGCCGGCCGGTGCGCCGCCGGCGTTCGGCATGGCCGCGGGCATGGGCCCCGAAGTGTCCGTGGCGACCTTCGCCGAGGCCGAGAAGCTCGTACAGGTGACGCTGACGCCGGCGCAGCGCGCGCAGGCGGCGGCCAGCTGGCGAGGCAACCTGTCAGCCGTCTACGAGCGGCGCAGCGGTCCGCGGCGGGTCGACTTGCCGGCACAGGTGGCGCCTTACTCGAGCTGGGATCCGCGCACCGCCGACCGCGGGCGGCCGCCCGCGGCCCGCCGCTTCGTGCGCAGCCCGGCCGATCCGGGCCGGCTGCCGGCCCGCGAGGCCGAGATCGCGTTCGCGCCGCTGACGAAGCTCTCGCGCTGGATCGAGATGCGAGCGATCACGTCCGAGCGACTCACACAGATCTACCTGGATCGCCTCGCCCGCTACGACCAGACGCTGCGCTGCGTGATCACAGCGACGCCCGAGCGCGCGCTCGCGCAGGCGAGGGCCGCGGATCGCGAGATTGGCGCTGGCCGTTATCGCGGCCCGCTGCACGGCATACCGTGGGGCGCGAAGGACCTGCTGGACACGGCGGGCATCCGCACGACCTACGGTGCCGAGCCGTTCCGTGACCGGATCCCTGCGGCCGACGCAGCCGTCGTGCGGCGTCTCGACGCCGCGGGCGCCGTGCTGGTCGCGAAGCTGAGCCTCGGCGCGCTCGCGCTGAACGACATCTGGTTCGGCGGCCAGACGATGAACCCGTGGCTGCCGCAGGAGGGGGCCTCGGGCTCGAGCGCGGGGCCCGGTGCGGCGACCGCGGCCGGGCTCGTGGGCTTCGCGATCGGCAGCGAGACCGGTGGCAGCATCGTCGCGCCGAGCATGCGCTGCGGCGTCACCGGCCTGCGACCGACCTACGGCCGCGTCGCCCGTACCGGGGCGATGACGCTGTGCTGGTCGCTCGACAAGCTCGGCCCGATGACGCGCGGCGTGGAGGACGCGATGCTGGTGCTCGATGCCATCCAGGGCGCCGATGCCGGCGACCTGCAGAGCGTCGACGTGCCACTCGAGTTCGACGCCGGCGCGGACATCCGCGGGCTCAGGCTCGGCTATTTCCCGGCGTGGATGCGCGAGGCGCCGGCCACGGACGTCGACCGTGGGGCGCTCGAGGCGCTGCGCGCCCTCGGGCTCGCGCCGGTCGAGGTCGCACTGCCCGACTGGCCGTACGCATCGCTGGACACGATCCTGTTCGCCGAGGGCGCGGCGGCGTTCGAGCAACTCACGCTGAGCGGCGCGATGGACCAGCTCCGCGAGCAGACTTACGACGCCTGGCCCAACCTGTTCCGGCAGGCGCGCTTCTTGTCCGCGGTCGATTTCGTCCAGGCGGATCGGCTGCGGCGTCGCGTCGCCGAGGAGATGGCGCGCCTGTTCTCGCAGGTGGACCTGCTGCTCGTGCCCTCGCTGCGCGACGAGATCCTGACGATCACGAACGCGACCGGGCACCCGTCGCTCACGCTCAAGACCGGCTTCGTCGACGTGGCCGAGGCTCGCAGCGACTGGGCGCCGGATCCGAGCCGCCCGTTGCCGAAGTTCTCGCCTGCGCGTCGCGTGCCGCACGGCGTCACGCTGATCGGCCGGCTGTACGACGAGGGCACGATCGCACGCGTCGGTATCGCGCTCGAGCGCGCGAGCGGCGTTGCGAACCGGCATCCGGCGGGTTTCGGCGCGTAGCCGCCGTCGCGGCGGCTCGATCCAGGATCGCCGTGCGAGCGGCCCCCCGGTCGACCGCGATCCCGCACGGTCAGCGCCAGGGTCGAGCCAGGGCGCTCGCCGCCCCGTGCGCCGGCCATGCCCGCTGCGGGTTGATGGCCGTTGGGAAACCAGAATAAGATTGGCGCGCCCGAGCGGGTGTAGTTCAATGGTAGAACTGCAGCTTCCCAAGCTGCTAACGTGGGTTCGATTCCCATCACCCGCTCCAACCTCCCGCTCGCTCGCTGAGCAGCGCTCTCCGACACCAGCGTCAGACCAGTTGAACGCTTTACGAGATTACGCGAAGCGGTTTCACGCGCGAGAAATCCCGGTCATGGGTCACTAGCGCAGCGGCATTGATGGCGAGCGCGCTCGCTGCCTGCACGGCGTCCGGCAACTTCAGCCGTAGCGAAGCCCTCAGTCGCGCAGCACCCTCGGCAATCTGCACATCAAGATCGATGCAGCGCCAGGATTCCAGGACTGCCCGATAGCGCCTCGCGAGGGCTTCATCTCCTGCCTGGAGCGGACCAGCGAGCACTTCGGCTATCGTCACCGTCGTAACGGCGAACCGAAATTCCCCTGCCGCATGCCTATCAAACAGCGGCTCGAACCGGGGTGCGAGGCGAGGGTGCGACTCCAGCCAATAGATGATCGGCGCGGTATCCAGGAGAAGTAGCGCGTGCTCAGGAAGCTCGCGCAGATCTAGCGATTCCATTCGTCACGCAGACCGCTGATCGTCGCAGCGCTGTCGCTCCCCCACAGGCCCTTTCCGGATCCTTTCAGGTTCTTTAGGGGTTGCTGCACGCCCACGGCATCGAGCTGCTCCACGGGAACGATCGCAGCCACCGCTCTGCCGTGCTTGGTGATGACGGTAGAGAGGCCCCGCTCCGCCGCGTCCAGAAGGCTAGGCAGCTGGTTTCGGGCTTCCTCGGCACCTTTGCGGCTTGGTCTGCTCATGAGCGAACTGTACGGTCCTGTACGGTTCTTGTCAAGAGTCGGTTGCGGGGGCCCGCGAGCGGCCCATCGTACGAGCGTGCGGCGACTAGAAAATGATTTCACACGTGGGCCACACGCGGTGAGCATTGC
>JAFEDP010000709.1 GCA_018241545.1 Pseudomonadota bacterium | reverse complement strand
CCTCGGGGGCGGCGACCTGAGGGCCCTGCGCGCGTTGCTGGCCGGCCCGCTCGCGGGGCTCTTCGGGGGCGTGCACCTGCTGCCGTTCTTCCACCCGATCGACGGCGCCGACGCCGGCTTCGACCCGATCGACCACCTGCGGGTCGACCCGCGGCTCGGCGACTGGGACGACGTGCGCGCGCTCGCCGGCGACCTGGAGGTGATGGGCGATGTGATCGTCAACCACGTCTCGAGCGAGTCGCCGCAGTTCCGCGACTTCCTGGCCCACGGCTCGGCGTCGCGCTACGCGGGGCTGTTCCTGACGCTCGGCGCGGTCTTCCCCGACGGGGCCACCGAGCAGCAGCTCGCCCGCCTGTACCGCCCGCGTCCCGGCCTGCCGTTCACGCCGGTGACGCTGCACGACGGCGAGCGCCGCGTGCTGTGGACCACCTTCACGCCGCAGCAGGTCGACATCGACGTCCACCACCCGCAGGGGGCCGCCTACCTGGCGGGCATCCTCGACGCGTACGCGGCGCACGGCGTGCGCGTGGTGCGCCTCGATGCCGTCGGCTACGCGGTCAAGCGGGCCGGGACCCGCTGCTTCATGATCCCCGAGACGTACGCCTTCATCGAGGCGTTCACGGCCGAGGCGCGCCGGCGCGGCATCGAGGTGCTGGTCGAGATCCACGCCCACCACCGCGAGCAGCTGCGCATCGCCACGCGGGTCGACTGGGTGTACGACTTCGCGCTGCCGCCGCTCGTGCTGCATGCGCTCGGCTTCGGCACGGCGCGCCGCCTGCTCGACTGGCTGGCGCTGCGCCCGGCGAACGCGCTGACCGTGCTCGACACGCACGACGGCATCGGCATCGTCGACGTCGGCGCCGACCCGGCCGACCGCGAGGCGGGCCCCGGCCTCGTGCCGCCGCACGAGCTCGAGCGCCTCGTCGAGCAGGTGCACGAGCGCTCCGGCGGGACCAGCCGGCTCGCCACCGGCGCGGCCGCTTCGAACCTCGACCTGTACCAGGTCAACTGCACGTTCTATGACGCGCTCGGGCGCCGCGACGGCGAGTACCTGCTCGCGCGCGCACTGCAGTTCTTCCTGCCCGGCGTCCCGCAGGTCTACTACGTCGGGCTGCTGGCCGGCGGCAACGACCTCGCGCTGCTGCGGCACACCGGCGTCGGGCGCGACATCAACCGCCACTACTACGCGCGCGCCGAGATCGAGGCCGCGCTCGAGCGGCCGGTCGTGCGCGACCTGTGCGCGCTGATCCGGCTGCGCAACCGCCATCCGGCCTTCGCCGGCGAGTTCTCGTACGAGGCCGCGGGCGACAGCGGCCTCGTGCTGCGCTGGCGCGCGGGCCCTGAGCTCGCCGAGCTCGCCGTGTCGTTCGCTCCCGCGCGGTTCCGGCTGACCTACACGCAGGCGGGCGCGCGCCGCTGCTTCGAGCCC
>JAFEDP010000708.1 GCA_018241545.1 Pseudomonadota bacterium | reverse complement strand
GGTGCCGCTGACGGGCGACACGATGTCCGTGTAGCCGAGGTTGACGGTGGCCGCCTTGAGCGAGGCCTGACGCTGGGCCACGCTGCTCTCGTCGAGCGTGACCTGGGCGCGGGCCTGCTGGTACGCATTGAGCGCGGCGTCGACCGTCTCCTGCGAGACGATCTTTCGGCTCAGCAGGTCCACGTCGCGCTCGTGGATCAGCTTCGCGAACGCGAGGTTTGCCTGATCCTTGGCGAGCTGCGCCCGGGCAGTGCCCAGCGCCGCAGTCTCCTGGTCCACGATCGTCTGGTACGGCCGCGGATCGATCTTGGCGCACAGCTGCCCGGCCTTGACGCGCGTGTTGAAGTCGCAGGAAAGCCGCTGAATGACGCCCGAGACGTACGATCCCACCTGGACGGTCGTCACCGGGTTCACGGTGCCGCTGGCGGTGACCGCCTTCTGGACGTCGCCGCGGGTCACGCGTGCGGTGACGTACTGGGTGACCGCTCCCCGGTGGAACCCCCAGTAGGCTCCCAGCGCAGCGATGGTGATGGCGATGGCGGCGGCCGCCAGCGCCAGCTTCGCGCGCGGACCGAGGCGAGCGAACCGGCCGCCGCTCGCGGCGACGGCGGGTCCCACGTGCGGCCGGTCCGCCGGCGGCGGTTTCACGACGTCATCCATTGAGCCGTCTCGCAGCCCGATGGCCGGGCGGCACGCGCCAGCGCGCGGGCGCCCTGCGGGTGTACATGCGCGGGCGGAACATTGACGAGCTCACCGACCAACAAGATCCCGAACGGGGCCGCGACCACAGGCACTGGCCTTACGCGCCGCGCCGAGAGCGCCGACATGCCCGCGTAAGTACCGGAGAGGCTGGAGAAAATCCTGAGTTCGGGGCCGCCCGAGCACAAGCGGGCATCTACGTAGCGCGATCGGACCATTCGGGAAGCCCCCGGCGGCGCCGACGGGCGAGGCGCCGGCCACAGCCCTTTCAGGTGGTTGCACCCGCGATCCGCACTGGCGGCGCCCGACCGGGGCGCTCACGCACGGGGCGCGCCTCCACGGCAGCGCCCATGGCCACTGCCGCCCGTTGGTGACGCCGCCGGGTGCGGGCGCGTGTCAGTGGCGGCGCGGCCCGCATCGGCGGGCGTCGTCGCCCCCGATCAGGCGTCCGCCGCCCGTCAAGCGCCCCTCCGCGGCACGGTCCGGCCCAGCCGTCTCGCGTCCGGGATTCCCGGGACGTCGACGCACCTGAGTCCACGCGCCATGGGTCGGGGCTTGGGAAACGGCCCGCGCGGAGCATCGTGAGCGAACCGACGCCGACGCCGCAGACCGCGCTGGCCGGAGGCCTCCGCGCCCGCCGGCCGGCCCCGGAGCGCTCCTCCAGCTCGACGGCTGCGAGCATCCCGGGTTCGACGATCCGGGTCCGATGTGCCGTGGCGCGCGCCGGCGACGGCGATCGCC
>JAFEDP010000707.1 GCA_018241545.1 Pseudomonadota bacterium | reverse complement strand
TCGCGCTCGGCGCGCTGATCGGGATGCCGCTGTTCGCCGTGCTGGCCGGCGCCGCGGCGCTCCTGTTCTGGCACGCCGGGCTGCCGCTCGCGGCGATCGCGGTCGACCACTACCGCACCGTGGTCAACGCCTCGCTGCCGGCGATCCCGCTGTTCACGCTCGCCGGCTACGTGCTCGCCGAGAGCCAGGCGCCGCGGCGACTGATCGAGGTGTTCGACGCCTGCTTCGGGCGCCTGCGCGGCGGCGCGACCATCGCCACCGTGCTCGTGTGCACGTTCTTCACGAGCTTCACCGGCGCCTCGGGCGCCACCGTGCTCGCGCTCGGCGGGCTCGTGATGCCGCTGCTGCGCGCGCGCGGCTACGCCGAGCGCCCGGCGCTCGGCCTCGTGACGGGCGCCGGCCTGCCGGGCACGATCCTGATGCCGGCGCTGCCGCTGCTGCTGTACGCGATCGTGGCCGGGGTCGGCATCAAGCAGATGTTCCTCGCCGGGCTGCTGCCGTCGATCCTGATGGCGGCGATCGTGATCGCCTTCGGGCTGCGGCACGAGCCGGCGCGCCCCGCCGACGAGCCGGGCTTCGACGCCCGCCGCGCCGGGCGCGCGCTCGCGGGCGCGATCTGGGAGCTGTCGGTGCCGCTGGTCGCGATGGGCTCGCTCGCCAGCGGCCTCGCGACCCCGGTCGAGTCGGCGGCGCTGACGACCGCCTACGTGCTCGTCGTCACGACGCTGGTGCGCGGCGACCTGAGCATCCGGCGCGACCTGCCGCGCATCATCCCCGACTGCGGCCTCGTGGTCGGCGGCATCCTGCTCGTGATGGGCGTCGCGCTCGGGCTCACCGACTACCTGGTGGACGCGCAGGTGCCGGACCGGATCGTCGCCTGGGTGCAGGCGAGCGTGAGCGGCCGCACCGGGTTCCTGCTGGCGCTCAACGCCGCGCTGCTCGCGGCCGGCTGCCTGATCGAGATCTACCCGGCGATCCTGGTGCTGGCGCCGCTCGTGACCCAGCTCGGCAGCGCCTACGACGTCGATCCGCTGCACCTCGGCGTCGTGTTCCTCGCCAACATGGAGCTCGGCTACCTGACGCCGCTCGTCGGCCTCAACCTGTTCTTCGCCTCCTACCGCTTCAACCAGCCGATCGCGGTGCTGTTCCGGGCGGTGCTGCCGCTGTTCCTCGCGCTCGCCGCGGGCGTGCTGCTCGTGACCTACCTGCCCGCGCTGTCGCTGACGCTGCCCGCGCTGTTGCGCTGAGCGGCTCGGGGTTTCCCCGACGGGGCGCCGCTTGGCGCGCCGGCCCGCTTGGAGTAGAAATCGCGCCATGACGCCCCCGCGCGCGCCCGCCGCGACGCACGACGCCCCGCCGCCGGCGCCGGACGCGATGCTGGTGGCGCTGGTCGAGGCGGCCCCCGAGGCGGCCATCGCGCACGACCTCGACGGCACCGTGCTC
>JAFEDP010000706.1 GCA_018241545.1 Pseudomonadota bacterium | reverse complement strand
CATCCGGTTCCAACCCGCACTGGACCCGAAACAGCTGGTGCCCGATGTCGTCGATGACGGCCGCCGGGAACGCCTTCAGATCGGCCTTGGCTGTCGTTGCCCCTTAATGACCGGAATAGTCGCCGAAAGCTGACCAAGAAGAAACAGACGCTTGCGGTATCGGTATTGGTTCCTTAAATACCGGAATAGCACCGACTTGTGCTTTATTAGCCGGAACGAACGGAGCGATACGTTGGTTCCGAATTACCCGGAATCGGACTACGAAGCCAAGGATCGGTGGGCGGTTCGCGAGCCGAGCCGCGACGTCACCGAGGTTTCGGAGTCGGAATGGGCCGACGCTCGCCGCCGGCTCGCCGTCATTCGTCCGCTCGCCGAGAACCGAAGCCGCACACGAGCTGACATGGTGGCCGCGGCCGCAGCCCTGGGGTGCGGGCTTACGCAGGCCTACGTCATGCTCGATCGGTTTCTGGCGGAGCCGACGGCGACAAGCCTCATTCCGCGGCGGCGCGGGCAGGCGCAGGGGAGTTCGCGCCTCGCGCGTGATCTGGATCTCCTCATCGACACGGCAATTGAGTCAACGTACCTGTCGAAGCGGAGAGTGCGCCTCGCCGACCTGGTCGACGAAGTGCGCATGCGGTGTCATGACGCCGGGATGCCGCCACCCAGTCGAAAGGCAATCACCGCACGGGTCAAAGCGAAGCCCAGGCCTGTGGTCATTGCCCGTCGGGAGGGGAAGCGTGCAGCCCGCCACCGATTCGAACCCGTCCTGGGGGCCCTGGAATCGCCGGCCCCTCTAGCGCTCGTGCAGATCGACCATACTCTCGTCGACGTCATCGTCGTCGATTCGGTCACGCGGAAACCGATTCAGAGACCCTGGCTCTCGGTCGCGATCGACGTGCACACTCGCTGTGTCACGGGCTTCCATTTGTCGCTCGAGGCGCCATCGGCAACGTCCGTTGCCCTGTGCCTTGCCCATGCGGCGCTGCCGAAGGAACAGTGGCTGGCGCAGCGGCATATTGAGGCCGTCTGGCCGATCCAGGGCTTGCCCCGGATGCTTCATCTCGACAACGGCAAGGACTTCCATTCGGAGGCACTGCGTCGGGGCTGCGAACAGTACGGGATCTCGGTCGACTATCGGCCGGTACGAACACCCCACTACGGCGGGCACATCGAGCGGCTCATTGGCACGCTGATGGGGAAGGTGCACCTGCTGCCGGGTACGACCTTCTCGAACATCAAGGAAAGAGGCCAGGGAAACCCGGAGAAGGCCGCGACGATGACGATCGACGAGGTCGAGACGTGGCTCGGCCACGCGATCGCCGGTGTCTACCACCGGGAGCTGCACCGGATGATCGGCACGACACCCCTAGCAGCCTGGGAGCGCGCGGCGGCACTCCATCCGGCGCCTCCGGCCATCGCCGATCCGCGGCGATTGATGATTGATTTCCT
>JAFEDP010000705.1 GCA_018241545.1 Pseudomonadota bacterium | reverse complement strand
AAGCTCGCCGGCACCGACGTCGGCACCGAGACCGGCGTCATCGTCGCCCCGCGCCTGCTCGGCCAGTCGGCGGCGATGGAGGAGCTGCGCGAGCTGATCGCGCGCGTCGCGCGCAGCCAGGCGCCGGTGCACATTTCCGGCGAGAGCGGCACCGGCAAGGAGCTGGTGGCGCAGCTGATCCACGAGTCCGGGCCGCGGCGCGACGGGCCCTTCGTGCCGGTCAACTGCGGCGCCATCCCGACCGAGCTCATGGAGAGCGAGCTCTTCGGCCACAAGCGCGGCAGCTTCACCGGGGCGGTCGCCGACAAGAAGGGGCTGGTGCAGGCGGCCGAGGGCGGCACGCTGTTCCTCGACGAGGTCGCGGACCTGCCGCTGCACATGCAGGTGAAGCTACTGCGGCTGATCCAGGAGCGCACGGTGCGCCCGGTCGGCGAGGCGCACGAGCAGCCGGTCGACGTGCGCATCCTGTCGGCCACCCACAAGGACCTTGCGGCGCTGGTCGCCGACGGCCGCTTCCGCGAGGACCTCTACTACCGGATCAACGTCATCGACATCAAGGTGCCGCCGCTGCGCAGCCGCCTCGAGGACGTGCCAGACCTCGCGCGCTCGATCCTCGGGCGGCTCGCGCGCCGCGCACGCACGACGGCGCCCGAGATCGCGCCCGACGCCATGCGCGTGCTCACCGCCTACCACTACCCGGGCAACGTGCGCGAGCTCGAGAACATCCTCGAGCGCGCGCTGACGCTGTGCGCCGACGGTCGCATCACGGCGCAGGACATCGCCGTGCGCCCGGGCCCGGCGCCGGTGGTCGCGCTCGCGGCGGAGCTCAGCGACGGCGCGCTCGATGCGCAGGTCGAGCACATCGAGCGCGAGGCGATCGTGAAGGCGCTCGAGCAGACGCGCTACAACAAGACGGCCGCGGCCAAGCTCCTCGGCATCACCTTCCGGGCGCTGCGCTACCGGATCAAGAAACTCGGCATCGAGTAAGTGTGACGCGTGTCCGCGGCGACCGACGCCGCCTGACGCTCCGCGTCACTTCCTGACGAGGAATTTAAGTCTGTGAGGCGTCCGGGCGCCGTTGCCCGGCGCCCGGTCGCACAACAATTACTTATTTTTCAGTGAGTTGTGCGCCGGCGTCGCCGTTGGCACAGGCCTTGCTTGGTCCGGGCCCAGAGGCGGAGTTCGCTCCGCATCCGTCGAACTCGAGTGAACTCACCGATCCTCCAAGGAGCTGACCCGCATGCGCAAGATTCAAAAGGGCTTCACCCTCATCGAGTTGATGATCGTCGTGGCGATCATCGGCATCCTCGCGGCGATCGCGATCCCGGCCTATCAGGACTACACGATCCGCGCCCAGGTCACGGAAGGCCTCAACCTCGCCAGCGCCGTCAAGGCCGGCGTGTCCGAGACCTTCGCCAACACCGGCGCCTGGCCGGCGGACCTGACGGC
>JAFEDP010000704.1 GCA_018241545.1 Pseudomonadota bacterium | reverse complement strand
CGTCGACCGCCTGCGCCGCCCGTGCGGCGTGCGCGCGCAGCGTAGTGCGGCCGGTCTCGTCGGTCTGCTCGAGCAGCGCATCGGTCAGGTAGTAGCCGGGCTGCGCGGCCACCGGCGCGGCGCCCTGCGGCCGCGTTTCCCGGCCGCGCTGCGCGAGCCACCAGGAGCCGGCCGCGAGTCCGACCAGGAACAGCAGCGACAGGGGGCCGCTGAGCCTCACGCGCGCGCGCCGAGCAGCAGGTCGCAGACCTCGCGGACCGCACCGGCGCCGCCGGCGGCGTGGGTCACGAGACGCGCCGCGGCGCGCACCTGCGGGTGGGCGTCGGCGACCGCGACCGGCAGCGCCGCGAGCCGCAGCATCGGCAGGTCGGGCGTGTCGTCGCCCACGCACGCGGTCGCCGCGAGCGGGACGCCGAGCTCGGCGGCGAGCGCCACGAGCGCGGCCGCCTTGTCCTCGCTGCCCTGGTGGACGTGCGCAATCCCGAGTTCCGCCGCCCGGCGCTCGACGGCGGCCGAGCGTCGCCCGGAGATGATCGCCACCTCGATGCCGGCCGCGCGGACCGCCTTGATGCCGGCGCCGTCGCGCACGTGGAAGGCCTTCAGCTGCTCGCCGTCCGGCCCGAACCACAGGCGCCCGTCGGTCAGTACGCCGTCGACGTCGAGCACCAGGAGCCGGATCGCGGCCGCGAGCGCGTCGCTCACATCACACCGGCGCGCAGCAGGTCGTGCACGTTGAGCGCGCCGACCACGCGCCGCGCCGCGTCGACGACGACGAGCGCCGTGATCCGGTGGCGCTCCATCAGCAGCACGGCCTCGACCGCGAGCTCGCGCGGGCTGACGGTGCGCGGGGTCGCGGTCATCACCGCCCGCATCGGCGTCGCGTGCACGTCGATGCGCCGGTCGAGCGCGCGCCGGAGGTCGCCATCGGTGAACACGCCGAGCAGCTGCCCGCCGGCGTCGGCCACCGCGGTCATGCCGAGGCCCTTCTTGCTCATCTCGAGGAGGCCCGCCGAGACCGTGTCCTCGGGGCCGACGCACGGCACCTCGGCGCCGACGTGCATGACGTCCTCGACATGCAGCAGCAGGCGCCGGCCGAGGCTGCCGCCCGGGTGGGAGCGCGCGAAGTCCTCCTCGGTGAAGCCGCGCAGGCGCAGCAGCGCCACGGCGACCGCATCGCCCATCGCGAGGGTCGCGGTCGTGCTCGCGGTCGGGGCCAGGTTCAGCGGGCAGGCCTCGGCCGGCACGCTGACGTCGAGATGCACGTCGGCGGCTCGCGCCAGCGCCGAGCCGGGGTTGCCGGTCAGGGCGACGAGCGGCACGCCGAGGCGCTTCAGCACCGGCACCAGCGCGACGATCTCGGCGGTCTCGCCGGAGTTCGACAGCGCCATCACGAGGTCGTCGCGCGTGATCATGCCGATGTCGACGTGCGAGGCCTCGGCCGGGTGCAGGAAGAAG
>JAFEDP010000703.1 GCA_018241545.1 Pseudomonadota bacterium | reverse complement strand
CGCTCGACGTCGAGCGCCTGCGCGCCGACTTCCCGGTGCTCGCGCAGCGCATCAACGGCCAGCCGCTCGCCTACCTCGACAACGGCGCCTCGAGCCAGCGGCCGCGCGCCGTCATCGACGCCGAGCGCCGCTACGCCGAGGAGATGCACGCCAACGTGCACCGCGGCGTGCACACGCTGTCGCAGCGCGCGACCGACGCCTTCGAGGCGGCGCGCGAGCGCGTGCGGCGCTTCCTGAACGCGCGCTCGACGCGCGAGATCATCTTCACGCGCGGCACCACCGAGGCGATCAACCTCGTGGCGCAGTCCTTCCTGCGGCCGCGCGCCCGTCCGGGCGACGAGGTCCTGATCACGCACCTCGAGCACCATGCCAACATCGTGCCGTGGCAGATGGCCTGCGAGGCCACCGGCGCGCGGCTGCGGGTGGCGCCGATCGACCGGCGCGGCGAGGTGGACCTCGACGCCCTCGCCGCCCTGCTCGGCGACCGCACCCGCCTGGTGGCGGTGGCGCACGTCTCCAACGCGCTCGGCACGGTGCTGCCGGTGCGCACCATCGTCGAGCTCGCCCACGCCCGCGGCATCCCGGTGCTCGTCGACGGCGCGCAGGCGGCGCCGCACTTCGCGCTCGATCTGCAGGCGCTCGACTGCGACTTCTACGCGTTCTCCGGCCACAAGCTCTACGGCCCGGACGGCATCGGCGTGCTGTACGGGCGCGAATCGCTGCTCGAGGCGATGCCGCCGTGGCAGGGCGGCGGCGACATGATCCTGTCCGTCAGCTTCTCCGGCACCACCTACAACCAGCTGCCGTTCAAGTTCGAGGCCGGCACGCCGCACATCTCCGGCGCCGTCGGGCTGCACGCGGCGCTCGACTACGTCAGCGCCGTCGGCCTCGACCGCATCGCCGCCTGGGAACACGAGCTGCTGGAGTACGCGACCGCGCGGCTCTCGGAGGTCGAGGGACTGTCGATCATCGGCACCGCGCGCGACAAGGCGAGCCTGGTGTCCTTCGTCGTCGACGGCGTCCATCCCCACGACCTCGGCACGATCCTCGACCAGGACGGCATCGCGATCCGCACCGGCCACCACTGCGCGATGCCCGCGATCGAGTACTTCGGCGTGCCGGCGACGGCGCGCGCCTCGTTCGCCTTCTACAACACGCGCGCCGAGATCGACCGGCTGGTGGCCGCGGTGCGCGCCGCGCGCGCCCTGTTCCGCTGAGGCAGCCATGGACCTCAAGGAGCTGTACCGGGACGTCATCCTGGACCACAACAAGCGGCCGCGGAACTTCGGGCGGCTGGAGCCGCCGGCGCATCCGGCGCGCGGCCACAACCCGCTGTGCGGCGACCAGTTGACCGTGTACGCGCGGCTCGACGGCGACGTCGTCAGCGACGTGCGCTTCGAGGGCAGCGGCTGCGCGATCTCGGTGGCCTCGGCCTCACTGATGACCGAGGCGGTGCGCGGCAA
>JAFEDP010000702.1 GCA_018241545.1 Pseudomonadota bacterium | reverse complement strand
GATCGCCGGCTCGTTGTCGACGCACAGCGCCACGAGGCCCGCGAGCGGCACGCCCGGGTCGCGCGGCGCCGGCGCCGGCGCGACCGGCACGACGGCGACCGCCGCCCGCGGCACGCGCACCCCGAAGCTCGAGCCGTGCCCCGGGCGCGAGCGCAGGTCGAGCGCGTGGCCGAGCAGGCGCGCCACGCGGTCGCAGATCGACAGCCCGAGCCCGAGCCCCTTCTCGCCCCACGGCGAGGCGCGCTCGAGCCGCGTGAACTCGCCGAAGATCGCGCCGCGCTGGTGCTCGGCGATGCCGGGCCCGGTGTCGCAGACGCGGATCAGCAGGTCCTCGCCGCGGCGCTGGCAGCCGATCACGACACCGCCGCGGCGCGTGTAGCGCAGCGCGTTGGCCAGGTAGTTCTGCAGGATCCGCCGCAGCAGCACGCGGTCGGTGTGCACCACCGCGGCCGTCGGTACGACCCGCAGCGACAGGCGCCGCGACGCGGCGACCGGAGCGTACTGGCGCTCCAGGTCGGCGAGCAGGTCTGCGACCGGGAACGCCGTGCGCTCAGGCGTCAGCGCGCCGCTGTCGAGCTTGGCGACGTCCAGCAGCCCGTCGAGCAGCTCCTCGGCGGCCCGCATCGAGCCGTCGATGCGCGCGGCGATCTCGCCGAGCGAGGCGTCGCCGGCCGCCTGGACCGCGAGCGCCGAGGCGAACAGCCGCGCGGCGTTGAGCGGCTGCAGCAGGTCGTGGCTCGCGGCGGCGAAGAAGCGGGTCTTGCTCGCGTTGGCCTCCTCGGCGAGGCGCTTGGCGGCCTGCTGCGCGCCGAGCGCGCGCTTGAGCTCGACGGTGCGCTCCTCGACGCGGGTCTCGAGCTCGAGCTTCGCCTCGCGCAGCTGCTGCTCGGTGCGCTTGTAGTCGGTGACGTCGGTGTAGGTGGTCACGTAGCCGCCGCCCGGCATGGGCTGGCCGCGGATCTCGTAGACCCGGCCCGAGCGGCGCTCGCGCTGGATCACGTAGGCGCTGCCGGAGCGCATGAACGCGACGCGCTTGCGGACGTGCTCCTCGGCATCTCCGGGGCCGCACTCGCCGCGCAGCGCGTTCCAGCGGATGAGCTCGGCGGCGTCGCGGCCGACGTAGATGAACCCGTCCGGGTACTCGAACATCTCGAGGTAGCGGCGGTTCCAGGCGACGAGGCGCATGTCGGCGTCGACCACACTGATGCCCTGGGCGACGTTCTCCATCGTCGCCTGCAGCAGCTGGCGGCTGAAGCGCAGCTCCTGGGACGTCTCGTCGAGGAGCTCCGCGACCTCATCGACCTCAAGACCGCGCCGGCTGAGCGCGTGGGTGAGCAGCACGCGCGCGGTGGACGCGCCCACGGAGCCGGCGAGCTCGCGCTCGACGTGCTGCAGCAGCGCCCGGTCGGCGGCGTCGCCGGCGCGCGGCACCGGGCGGCGCACGCGCGCCGCGTGCTCGGCGAGCATG
>JAFEDP010000701.1 GCA_018241545.1 Pseudomonadota bacterium | reverse complement strand
CGTGCTCGACGGCCACGAGACGGTCGCCGAGCAGGACGCGACGCTGCTCGGCCACGTGGCCGAGCGCGGCCGCGCCCTGATCCTCGCGGTCAACAAGTGGGACCACATCCCGCCGGACCAGCGCGACCACATCCGCAACCAGCTGGCGCTCAAGCTGCCGTTCCTGGACTTCGCGCCGCAGCACTTCATCTCGGCGCTGCACGGGACCGGCGTCGGCGACCTGCTGGGCGCGGCGCGGCGCGCGGCGCGCGCGGCGCTCAAGGAGCTGCCGACCCCGGAGCTGACGCGCGTGCTCGAGAAGGCGATCGAGGCCCACCAGCCGCCGCTGGTGCGCGGCCGGCGCATCAAGCTGCGCTACGCGCACCAGGGCGGACGCAACCCGCCTCTGATCGTCGTGCACGGCAACCAGGTCGCGCACGTGCCGGACGCCTACCGCCGCTACCTCGTCAACACGTTCCGCGAGGCGTTCCGCCTGCACGGCACGCCGGTGCGGGTGGAGTTCCGCTCGGACGACAACCCCTATGCCGGGCGGCGCAACGAGCTCAGCGCCCGCCAGCGGCAGAAGCGGCGACGCCTCGTGCGCCACGCCAAGCGGCGCTGAGCGCGCGGCCCGCGGCCCGCCGCATCCCGGCCACCGTTCGTCGCGTCATGTCGGCCCGCGTCGCGCGGCGCCGCTAGGATCCGCACCGCGGCCATCGCGGGGAGGCGGAGCCATGGACCCGATCAAGCGTCAGGCGCGCCGCGCGGGCCTGCTGTACCTGCTCGTGGCGCTGACCGCGCCGGTCAGCCTCGTCTACGTCCCCGGCCAGCTGTACGTCGCGGGCGACGCGACCGCCACGGCCGCGCACCTGCGCGCCGCGGAGGGGCTGCTGCGCACCGGCGTCTTCTGCGAGCTCTTCCACCAGGCGGTCGAGGTGTTCCTGGTGCTCGCGCTGTACCGGCTGCTGCGGCCGGTCGACCGCCCGCTGGCGCGGCAGATGGCGGTGCTCGGCCTCGTGCCGATCCCGATGATGTTCCTGAACGCCGTCAGCGAGCTCGCCGCCCTGGCGCTCGCCAAGGGCACCGGCTACCTGGACGTGTTCTCGCCGGCCCAGCTCGATGCGCTCGCGATGCTGTTCGTGCGCCTGCACGGCCTCGGCGTGCAGAGCGCGGCGGTGTTCTGGGGCCTGTGGCTGTTCCCGTTCGGGCTGCTCGTGATGCGCAGCGGCTTCCTGCCCCGCTGGTCCGGCGCGCTGCTGCTCGGCGCGGGCGCCGGCTACGTGCTGGGGTCGCTGACGACGCTCGTGCTGCCGGCCCTCGCCACGCCGCTCGGCGGGCTCGCCACGCTCCTCCAGCTCGGGGAGCTGCCGATCATCGTCTGGCTGGCCGCGGTCGGCGCGCGCGCGCCGGCGGCGGCGCCGACGGCGCCGGCCGCGGAGCCGCCCCACGAGGAGCGCGCGCTGACGCTCGACGCCGCCGTCGACCTGGTGC
>JAFEDP010000700.1 GCA_018241545.1 Pseudomonadota bacterium | reverse complement strand
CGTCAAGGACATGACCGTGCAGGCGGTGCGCAACGCGCTCGTGCACGGGATCGAGGCGCCCGACTTCCGCGAGCGCTCCGGCAAGCCCGCGACCGGCACGATCAAGGTGAGCTTCCGCCCGGAGGGCCCGAACGGCTACCGGCTGATGGTCGAGGACGATGGCGCCGGCGTCAGCCTGCGGCGCATCCGCGAGGCCGCGGTCAGCCGCGGCATCCTGACCAGCGAGGACGCCGCGCGCCTCGAGTCCAAGCAGCTGCTGTCGCTGCTGTTCCGCTCGGGGTTCTCGACCGCGGAGACCGAGGACGAGGACGCCGGCCGCGGCGTCGGCATGAACGTGATCGCGGAGCTCGTGCGCGAGCTCAGCGGGCGCGTCGGCGTGTCGACGGGCGAGGGCCGCTACACGCGCTTCACGATCGTGCTGCCGCCGCTCGCCTCGGCGCCCGCGTCGGCGCTGGCCGACGAGGACGTGGCGTGACGCGGCCACGGAGCGCAGGCGCATGAACGCGGTCCGGCCGCTCAAGCTGATGATCGTCGACGACTCGAACATCATCCGCCGCCGCATCGAGCGTTCGCAGCAGATCGAGCGCCTGCGCGTCGTGGGCGCGGCGGCGAACGGCCGCGAGGCCATCGAGCTGTTCGACCGCACCGACCCCGACGTCGTCACGATGGACCTGACGATGCCGGAGATGGACGGGATCGAGTGCGTCGAGCACCTCGTGGCGCGCAAGCCCGCGGTGCTGATCCTGGTCGTCTCGGCGCTGGCCGACAAGGCCACGGCCGTGGAGGCCATCCGCAAGGGCGCGAACGGATTCCTGTGCAAGCCCTTCACCGACCGCCAGCTCAATGACGCGCTCGCGGAGCTGCTGCAGGACGCCTGACGTGCTCACCGAGGCCGAAATCAAGACCTTCGTCGACGGCGCGATCCACTACTTCGCGGTCTCGGCGCGCCAGCCCGTGGCGGTGGGCTCGCCCTACCTGATCACCGAGGGCGCGCCGGCGGTGCACGAGTACACCGGCGTCATCGCGGTCTCCGGCAAGCGCAAGGGGGCGGTGTGCTTCACGGCGCCGCGCTCGATGCTGATGGTGCTGCTGATGCGCATGAACGAGACCGACACCAGCGAGACCAACATGCGCGACCTGATCGGCGAGGTCGCCAACACGATCTCCGGCAACGCGCGCCGCGACTTCGGCAAGGACTTCGCGATCTCGGTGCCGACGGTGGTCGAGACCGCCGGCGGCAAGTTCCGCCCGCCGGTGGCGGCGCGTCCGTTCATCATCCCGCTCAACTGGCGCAGCCACTCCGCCAAGCTGATCGTCTGCCTTGAGTAGCGGGGCTCAGTCGCCGAGCTCGCGGCGCGCCTGGGCGAGCCAGTCGGCCTGCGCCCGGCGCGCGTGCGCCGGGGCGAGCTCCGCCCCGCGCAGCAGGTCCTCGAGCAGCGTGCGCGCCTCGGCCTCCCGGCCGAGGGCGCGCA